>JBEKAU010000064.1:0-11239 GCA_050015755.1 Vulcanimicrobiaceae bacterium
GCACCAGGCGCTGCTCGAGCGGACGCGAGGGATCGGGCTGCACGACGCCGCCTTCGACCAACCGCAGCACGCCGGGCGCGACCTCGATCGCGCCGTAGCCGGTGGTGCGTAGGCCGGGGTCGATCCCGAGGATGACCCGCGCCCCACTCATCGCTGGTCCTTCTGCTGTCCGTTGTCCTGTTGACCGTCGGCCGCGCCGCCGCCGCCGCCCTGCATGACGGTCAGGTTGACCGACTCGCCGGGCCGCAGCGAGCTGTTCGCTTCCGGTTCGGTGCGCACGATCTGACCGGGCTGTTGCTGACCATCGGTCGTGTAGGCGATGTTGCCGATTTGATAGCCTTGCGCCCGCAGCTGCTTCTCGGCGTCGGCGACCGCCATCCCGGTCACGTCGGGGACACTGCCGGGAACGTTGACGTAGATCGTCACCCGCGTCCCCTTCTTCGCCTGCGTCCCGCCGTCGGGTGCCTGCATCGCGATCTTGCCGCTCGCATCGGACGCATCGACGTTGTAGGCCAGTTGCACCTGGAAGCCGGCGCTCTGCAGCGCGGCCTGCGCGGCGGTGGGATCCTGACCGACGACGTCGGGAACGGCTTGCGCGCTCGCGCCGGTGCTCACGACCACGGTGATCGTGCTGTGCGGCTGCACCGTCGAGCCGGGCGAGGGTTCTTGCGAGGCGATGACGTTGGCCGGCACCGCGTCGCTCGCCGTTTGCTGGCCGACCGTCAAACTCAGTCCCTTCGCGCCTAGCGCGCGGCGCGCGTCGTCGAGCGAGAGGCTCACGACGTTCGGCACGTTGATCGGCTGGGCGCCCTTCGAGACCGTCAGCGTGATCGTCTCGCCTTCGCGGATCGGCGCGCCGACGTCGGGGTCGAGCGCGACGACCTGGCCTTGCGGGATGCTCGAGCTGTAGACGCCCTTGACGGCCGTCTTGAGCTTCGCGTTCCCCAGCGTGCGTTGCGCATCGGCGAGCGAGTAGCCCTTGACGTCGGGCACCTGAACGTGCGGCAAGCCGTCGGAGACGATCAGCGCGACCGTCCCCGCGTGCGCGAGCTTGCCGCCCGCCGCGGGCGTCTGCGAGATCACGTGGTTTTGCGGAACGGATTCGCTCGACTGCGCCGTCACCGTCGATTGCAAACCGAGGTGGAAGAGCGCTTTGCGCGCATCGTTGGAGTCTTCGCCGGTCAGGTCGGGGACGACGATGCTTGCGACCGGCCCGAACACGCCGGTGTTCGGCAGCACGAAGAAGCCCAGCGCGATCGTCGCCAGCAGCAAGAGCGGCATGATGATCCAGCGCCGGTCGAGCGTGCGCTGCGCCTCGACGACTTCGATACCGTGGGCGGGCGTGGTCCGGTCGGGCGACTGCGAGCTGCGCGGCGGTGGTGGCTGCCCGCCGCGGCCGAAGGGCGGCTCGGGGAAGAGGACGTCACCGGTCGCCTGCGGCCGTTCGCGCGCTTCGCGCAGCGCGCTGGCGAGCTCGGTCGCCGACGAATAGCGCTCGTCGGGTCGTTTGCGCAGCAGCCGCGCGACGATCGCCGCGACGGCCGGGCTGACGTCGAACGCTTTGGTGTCGATCGGCGGCGCCGGCTCGGCGACGTGCTTGAGCGCGACCGCCACCGGCGTGTCGCCGCTGAACGGCAGCACGCCGGTCAGCATCTGGTAGAGCACCACGCCTAGCGCGTAGAGGTCGCTGCGCTCGTCGAGTTCGTGATTCTGTGCCTGCTCGGGCGAGAGATACGCGACGCTGCCCATCACCATGCCCGGCTGGGTGACTCCCATGGTGTGCTCGGAGACCGCGCGCGCGATGCCGAAGTCGCTGATCTTGACGACGTCGTCCTTGGTCACCAGGATGTTGGCCGGCTTGACGTCGCGATGCAGCAGGCCTTGGCGGTGAGCGTACGCCAGGCCGCTCGCGATCTGGATCGCGTAGTCGACCGCCGCCGCCTCGGGCAGCACGCGCTCGTCGCGCAGCAGCTTCTCGAGCGTGACGCCGTCGACCAGCTCCATCACGATGTAGTAGGCGCTGTTCTCCTGGCCGAAGTCGTAGACGTTGACGATGTTCGGGTGCGAGAGCTTCGCCGCCGACTGCGCCTCGTACGAGAAACGCTTGACGAAGTCGTCGTCGGAAGCGTACTGGTCGCGCAGGACCTTGATCGCGACCCGCCGCCGCAGCAGCGTATCCGTCCCGACGTACACGATAGCCATCCCCCCGTTGCCGAGGAGCCCGTCGACGCGATAGCGATTGTTGAGCAGCTGTTCTTGTTGCACGGGGAGGTGAGGCTTAGCTTCGCGACCGGGCGAGCGCGACCCGCAGGACGTCGCGTGCGATCGGAGCCGCGTACGTCCCTCCGTACCCCACGTTCTCGACGATGACCGCGACCGCGAGTGTCGATCGGCGTCACGAGCGTCTCGGGCTGCACGGCGAGCGAGGTCTGCGTGCCCGCGATGCGCCGCACGATGTACGGGCGCGGTGTGTGGCCGCCGTTCGCGATGGTGGCGCCGATCAGCGCCATCCGCATCGGCGTGACGAGCAGCGAAGCCTGGCCGAACCCAAGCTGTGCCAGCACCCCGGGCAGCAGTTCGGCGCGCGTGGGGACCTGATCGCGAGCGACCGGCAGGTCGAAGTCGACGCTCTTCCCCAGCCCCCAGGCGGCGGCGCCGGCCAGCCAGCGCTCCGGGCCGATGCGCAGCGCGATCTGCGCGAAGTCGACGTTCGAGGAGAGCGCGAACGCGCCGGCGAGGTCTTGGCTCCCGGTCTCTTCTTCTTCGTCGTCGTGGATCGTCGCGTTGCCGATCGTGAACGTACCGGGATCCTCGAACGTCGATTGCGGTGTGACGGCGCCGTCCTGCAGGGCGTTCGCGGCGGTGAAGATCTTGAACGTCGAGCCCGGCGGATACAAGCCGTTCGTCGAGCGATCGAGCAGCGGCGCCGCCGGATCCGCGATCAGCCGGCGCCAGTGCGCGTCGAGTGCGTTGGGGTCGTACGACGGATACGACGCCAGTGCGAGCACGGCGCCGGTGCGCGGGTCGAGCACGATCCCGGCGGCGCGCGCGAAGCGCCCGAGGTCGGCGACGAGCACCTTCTGCGTCGGCAGGTCGAGTGTGGTCACGATGTCGGCACCGCGCGGGCGCGCGCCCCGTCCGGTGAGGATGTCGCGCAGTTGTTCGAGCGGACCGACGGCTTCGGCGTGCGCGGTCAGATCGGTGTCGTACGCGCTCTCGATCCCGGTCGTGCCGTAGCGCGGCGAGGCGTAGCCGACGGCCTGTGCGACGAGCGGGCCGAGCGGATAGACGCGGCGATCGCCGCGCGAGACCGCCAGCGCCGTCCCGTCGGAGGCCAAGATCGAACCGCGCCCGACCGCGATCGCGCTCGCGCGTGGGTTGTACTGACTCTGGGCGAGCCGCGGGCCGGCCACGACCTGAAGCCACAGCTGCCGAACCGCGAGCACGGCGAAGAGGGCGACGAACAGCGCGCCCAGCCGCGCGATCGCCCGATCGGTCAAGCCTCGTCGTCCGGCGGCGCCGCGCTCGGCCGTTCGCGCAGCAGCGTGTAGCCGCCGGCGCCGGTCCGTACCGCGAGGTATGCGCCCGGGCCGCCGCTCGCGATCGTCTCGTTGAGCAGTTGGTGCGCGAGCTCGTCGGGGACGCCGTCGACCGCCAGCACCGCGTCGACGGAGACTTCCTCGAGCAGCGGCCCGGCGACGTACGCGGCCCGTGGCAGCGTTTCGAACAGGCGGTCCTCGTACGGCGCTTCGCGCCAGGGCCCGCGCTTCCCGAACACGCTGGCGTGGTAGTCCCACGCGCACAGCCGCCGCTCGTTCCAGACGAAGTCGTCGCGCACGCACGTCCGCCGGCAAATCGCGCACTGCGTGAGCGCTTCGGGTGGCCGGGTGAACGCGTCGAGGATGTCTTCCGGGACGTCGTCGGCGTTGACGACGGTCTCGTCGGTCAGGGTCTCGGGGACCGCCGCGCTCCAGCCGACCCGCGCGAGCAGCTCGAGCTCGCGGAGCGACGAGACGAACGAGCGCTCGTCGGAGGGATCGAACGTTTGATCGGTCCAGCCGGCCAGGTTGTCGGCGGCGATGCCGACCTTCTGCCACGCCTCGCCGAGCACGACGCCGATCGGCGTCCAGGCCAAGGGCACCAAATACGCGGTGACCTGACGGCCGTCGGGGACCAGGCTCGAGGTGAACGCCAGCGTGCTGGCGTTGCCGCCCAGCACGTAGGCTCGGGCGGGCTCGTCGGGTCGGTCCTGCATCGGCCCTGGCGTACGGCACCCGGTGGGGACCCTCCCGCCGTACGGCACGGCCGGATATGACGCTGGTCCGTCGAAGGGCGCGCCATGACGAGATCATCCGCACTTGTGCTCGCGTTCGCAGGCGCGCTCGGGTTGGCCGTGCCGTCGGCGCCGGCCGCCGCCGCACCCGGCGCGATCACCGTCTTCGCCGCCGCATCGCTCAAAGAAGCGTTCGACGCGACCGCGCCGGCCTTCACCAAAGCGACCGGCATCAACGTCACCTTCTCATACGGCGGCTCGGACACACTGGCGACGCAGATCCGCCAGGGCGCGCCGGCCGACGTCTTCGCCTCGGCGAACGAGAAGCAGATGGGCGTCGTCGCCGACGCCGGACTGCTGGCCGCGCCGGCTCGGACCTTCGCCCGCAATCGGCTCGTGCTGATCGTGCCGAAGGCGAATCCGGCCCACCTCACCGGCCTGGCCGACCTCGTCAAGCCCGGCCTCAAGATCGTCCTCGCGGCCCCGACCGTTCCGGTCGGCGGCTACGCGCGCAGCTCCTTCGCCGGGGTCGCCGGCAAGCCGGGATTCCCGGCCGACTTCGCCGCCGCCGTCGAACACAACGTCGTCTCGAACGAGATCGACGTCAAGGCGGTCGCCGCCAAGATCTCCCTGGGCGAAGGTGACGTCGGCATCGTCTACCTCACCGACGTGACGCCCGGCATCGCCGAGCGAGTCACCATGATCCCGTATCCGCCGGGCGCCTCGCCCGACGCGATCTATCCGATCGCGGTCCTCAAGGCAGCGCCGAACGCCGCCGGTGCGCGCGCGTTCGTCGAGTTCGTGCTCTCGCCCGACGGGCAGCGCTTTCTGCATGACCGAGGGTTCGCCGCGCCGTAGTCGCGCCGGATGGCACGGTTGACGATTCGCGTCGTCTTCGGCGACGGCGCCGCGCTCGGCCCCGGCAAGATCGCGCTGCTCGAGGCGATCGCCGAGTCGGGATCGATCTCGGCCGCCGGACGCACGCTCAAGATGTCGTACCGGCGCGCCTGGACGCTGGTCGAGGAGCTCAACGCGATCTTTCGCACGCCGCTGGTGCGCGCGCGTCCGGGCGGCGCGCAGGGCGGCGGCGCGCAGGTCACCGCATTGGGCAAGTCGGTCGTGCGCGAGTATCGAGCGCTCGAGGCGGTCGCGCGCGAGGGCGGCGCCGACCACGCGGCGGCGCTCGAGCGAGCGGTGCGCCGCGCACGCCGGCCCCCCGTTATATCCGCCTGAGCATAGCGGAGGACCCCGCGCGCCGCGCGGGGAACGCTGCAGCCGTTCCGCCCTCGTGCGCCCTCCCTGAGCGTTCGAGGGCGGTGCTTTTCCCGGCGGCAGGGCGCTTCGGCAACGGTCGGCAAACGGGAAAGATGGCGCACGGGGACGACGGCCTCCACACCCATGCCGACGGCACCACGCATCGGCACGCGCACGATCAGCACGACCCCGATCATCGTCCGCGCCGCGGCAAGATGGGACCGACGCGCTCGACGCGGCTGCCGATCGAACTCGACGGATGGCTCGAGACGCGCCTGCTCGTGCACCGCGATCGCTCGGTCAGCGAGATTCTGCTCGAGCTGATCCACAGCGGTCTGCGCCTGCGCGAAGGCTACATGGCGGTGCATCGCCGCGTCCTCGAAGATCTCGCGCCGGGCGATCCGGCGCGCTTCGCGGCCTACCGCGCGTGTTTGCTCGACACGTTCGGGAGCGCGTACCTCGCGCATCTCGACCGCTGGCTCGAAGCCGACGGCATCAGTGCCGCCGGCTCCACGACCTCGCGCTAACCCAGCCTTCCGCTGTACTCCTCGAGCAGCCCCCAGGCCGCAGCGCCGAACTCGTTCTTCCAGCGCCCGTAGAAGTCACCCAGCTTCGCACGCAAGCCGTCGCGATCGACCTCGTTGATGGTCATCCCCTGCGACTTGAGCTTGCCGGCCAAGCTGTTGTTGTTGGCGATCACGGCCGCGCGCTGCTTTTGCGTGGCCAGGCGCGCGTTCTTCGAGACGATCGCCTGCACGTCGGGCGGCAGTCCTTTCCACACGTCGCCGTTGGCCATCAGCCAGTAGCCGCTCCACATGTGCGCCGACATGCTCAGGTACTTCTGCACCTCGTAGAAGCGCGCGAACTCGATGTTGAGCAGCGGATTCTCCTGGCCGTCGACGACATGCGTCTGCAGCGCGGGATAGAGCTCGCTGAAGTTGATCGGCGTCGGCGCAGCCCCGAGCGACTTGAAGAGATCGAGGTACAGCCGGCCCTCCGGGGTGCGAATCTTGAACCCGCCCAGGTCGGCCGCGACTTTGATCGGCTTGGTCGAGGACGTGATGTTGCGCATCCCGTTCTCCCAGATCAAATCGAACGCGTAGAGGCCTTTGCTCGCGATGTCGTTCCGAATGTAGGCGCCGAGCTTGCCGTCGAACGCGGTGAACGCCTGCGCTGAATCCTTGAACGCGAAGCCGACGCCCTGGATGGCCGCCACCGGCACGACCCCGGCGAGGATCGCGCCGTCGAGGGTCATGAACTGCAGGGCGCCCGCGCGCATTTGCTGGAGCATCGCGGTGTCGCCGCCGAGCTGGTTGTTGGGGAAGGTTTGGACGTCGAGCCGCCCGTTGGTCTCGGTCCGCACCTGATCCCACAGGTTCTTCATCGCGACGCTCAGCGGATGGTCGACAGCCTGGTTCGTCCCGGCTTTGTAACTCCACTGTGCCGCACGCGCCGGCGATCGGACGATGGCGATCGAGGCGAATGTCGCCGCCGATGCCGCGATGAACGTGCCGCGTGTGGAAGTACTTTGCATCGGGTCTCCTCAGGCAAGCAGGTATTCTGTGTACCAGGAGTAGCGCCCCATCAAAGAAATCTCCTCCGGCATGCCCGCGCATGCTCCCCCGCTCGACGGCGTGCGGGTCGTCGAAGTCGGCAACTTCATGGCCGTCCCGTTCTGCGGGATGCAGCTGGCCGATCTCGGTGCGGACGTGGTGAAGATCGAGAACCCGCGCGGCGGCGACCTGACCCGCGCGACCGGCCCGTTCCTGCAGGGCGAGAGCTCGAACTTCGTGCGGCTCAATCGCAACAAGCGCAGCCTCGCGCTCGATCTCAAGAGCGAAGACGGCAAGGCCGTCTTCCGCCGCCTGATCGCGCGCGCCGACGTGCTGATCGAGAACTTGCGTCCCGGCACGATGCGCGACCTCGGACTCGACGAGCCCGCACTGCGGCCGCTTGCGCCCGGGCTCATCTACTGTTCGGCGTCCGGCTTCGGTGCCGACGGCCCGTATGCCGATCGGCCGGGACTCGACATCATCGCGCAAGGAATGTCCGGCCTGATGAGCATCACCGGTGAGCCCGAGCGCCCGCCGGTCAAAGTCGGCGTCCCGATCGCCGATCTGAGCTGCGGGCTCTACGCGACGATCGCGGTCCTGGCGGCGCTGCGTGCACGCGAACGCGACGGCCACGGTCAGTCGATCGACGTCTCGCTGCTCGAGTCGGCCGTCTCGTTCGCGGTCTGGGAGGCCGGGCGGTGGTTCGCGACCGGTGAGGTGCCGCACGCGACCGGCTCCGCGCATCAGTCGATTGCGCCGTATCAAGCGGTGCGCGCCGCCGACGGGTACTTCACGTTCGGCGCCAACACACAAGCCCACTGGCGCGCCTGCTGCGCGGTCTTTGGCCTGGACGCCTTGATCGACGACGCGCGCTTCGCGACCAACGACGATCGACTCGCCCACCGCGAAGAGCTGATCGCGCGCATCGAGGCGGTG
This sequence comes from Vulcanimicrobiaceae bacterium, assembly GCA_050015755.1. Taxonomy (GTDB): domain Bacteria; phylum Vulcanimicrobiota; class Vulcanimicrobiia; order Vulcanimicrobiales; family Vulcanimicrobiaceae; genus Vulcanimicrobium. The sequence goes on from JBEKAU010000064.1 coordinate 8,017, forward strand.
ACGACGGCGCGATCGGCGCAGGCATGGATCGACGCACTCACCGCCGCCGGGATCCCGTGCGGACCGATCTGGGACTTCGCGCACGTCTTCACCGACCCGCACCTGGCCGCGCGCGGCTTCTTCGTCGATGCGCCGCATCCGACGCTGGGGTCCGTGCGCCAAATCGGCTCGCCGCTGCGCTTGGCTCAGACTCCGCCGCGCATCGCGCAGGCCGGGCCGCTGCTCGGCGGCGACTCGTTCGCGGTACTGCGCGAGCTCGACTTCGCCGAGGACGAGTTGGCGCGGCTCGCCGAGGCCGGCGTGACGGTGCAGGCATGATCGGCGTCGAGCGCGGCGAGGACGGCATCGCCCTGGTCACCATCGACAACCCCGGCGCGCGCAACGCGATGACGTTCGCGATGTGGGACGCGCTGCGCGACCACGCACGCGCGCTCGACGCCGACCCGGCCGTCCGCGTCGTCATCTTCGTCGGCGCCGGAGGCGCCGCGTTCGTGTGCGGGACGGCGATCAGCGAGTTTCGTGACTTCGGCGCCGAGGACGGGATCGCGTACGAACGGCGGATGGACGCGGTGATGGACGCCCTCGAAGCGATCCGCGTCCCGACGATCGCCGCCATCGCCGGCGCGTGCACCGGCGGCGGCGTCGCCATCGCCGCGACCTGCGACCTGCGGATCGGCGCCGAGGACGCGCGCATCGGCGTCCCGATCGCACGCACGCTCGGCAATTGCTTGGCGATGGGAAACCTCGCCCGGGTCGCCGACATCATCGGCGCCGACGCCGCCAAAGCGCTCGTCCTCACCGGCCGCATGCTTTCCGCGGCGCAGGCACTGCAGGCCGGCTTCCTTACCGAGGTCGTCCCATCGCCGGCGGAACTGCTGCCGCGCGCGCTCGCGCAGGCGGGCGAGTTGCTCGCGCTGGCGCCACTTACGCTGCGCGCGACCAAGGAAGGGATCCGCCGCCTACGCGCGGCGCGCACGCTCCCGTCGAGCGACGATCTGGTGCGCGCGTGCTACGGCAGCGCCGATTTCCGCGAAGGCGTCGAGGCGTTCCTCGCCAAGCGCGCGCCGCGCTGGCAGGGTCGCTAGCGCAGCGCGGCGATCGCCGCGCGGCTGCGCACGCGCAACGCGTCGGGCAGCGCGGTGAAGTGCACGGGCTCGAGCATCGCCGGCGCGCTGCCACCGGCCGGATCGACGATCCAGGTCAGGAACGCGCGCAGCGCGGCAGCGGTGCCGGCCTGCGCCTGGGTCTTGCGCACGACGGCGTATTCGACGTTGACGATCGGATAGGTCCCGGCCCCGGGCAAATCGATCAGCGAGGGTTCCGGATCGGCCGGGTGCTGGGCGATCTGACGCGCCGCCGCCTCGATCGCGCCGCCGTCGGGCATCACGAAGTCGCCGGCGCGATTGCGCAGCGCGGCGATCCCGATCGCGCTCGAGGTCGCTTGCGCGTAGAAGCTGATCCCCAGGTAGGCGATCCCGTTGCGCGTTTGGGTCAGCAGATCGAGCAGTTCGCGATTTCCCTTGGCGGTCTGCTCGAGTGCGACCGACGGCCACGCGAGCGCGGTCGCGGGGGGCAGCGTCCAACGGTGCGGCGCCCCGGCGGTGAGATAGGCGGCGAACAGGAACGTATCGCCGGAGCGGTCGCTCCGGCGGAGCGGCACGATCGTCGCGTTCGGCAGCGCGGCGCCCGGGTTGAGGGCGGCGATCCGCGGATCGTTCCACCGCGTGAGCGTCCCTTCGTAGATCGCCGCCAGCACGTCGGCGGAGAGATGCAGCGAGGGCACACCGGGCAGATTGTAGCCGATGAATTGGCCCGAGATCGCGAGTGGGATTTCGGTCAGGTCGCCGCGCTCACGCTCGGAGGCACCCAGCGCCACGTCCGACGCACCCAACTCGGCGGTGCCGGCGGCGACCGCCTCGACGCCCGCGCCCGAGCCGGTCGCGTCGGTCGTCACCTCGAGGTCCGGCACGATCTTGGCATACGCCTGCGCCCACGCCGTCACGACCGGAAAGAGCAGCGTCGATCCGCTTTCGCGGACCGTCAGGGCGGCCTGGACGAGACCCGGTACGAGCATGACGAACAGAACGACGAGAGCGAGTCGAAGGCGCAAGACCGCAAGACCTCGAGGCGAGAGCGCGTGGCGTCCGCTCGATTCTGGGCGCTCGCGCTTAAGGCGACGTTAAGTGCTCGCGCCGCGTGCGCACGAAGACGATCGCGAAGACGGTGAGCAGCGCGACGACCAGGGTCAGGCTGACCGCGAGGTCGCCGAAGGGGGCCTGCCAGCCGCACACCTGGGCGGTCTCGTAGGCGGCGACCAACACCGCCAGCGCCGTCACTGCCAGCACCCACAGGCGCATCACCCCGGGGACGCTCGCGCCGCGCGCAGAGACGAGCCGGTGCACCAGCAGCGAGTCGAGCGTGTCGGTCACGATCATCCCGACCGAGAACGTCGCCCCGACGATCAGCGCGCCGAGCACCCCCGCGTCGGCGCCGAAGACGACCGCGTAGGCCGCGATCTGACTCGAGGTCTCGAAGCCGAAGCCGAACAGCAGGCCGATCGGGATCGCCAGCAACGCGTTGGAGCTCTCGCGCCACGCGCGCGGAACGAGCTTCGCGCGCAGACCGCTCGGCCGGCCGTCGCCGGCGTAGAGGACGCGCAGGTTCAGCGCGGCGACCAGCAGCAGCACGACGATCGAGATCCAGGTCCCGATCGTCTCGATCAACGCGCCGTGCGCGGCGAAGCGCGCGCCGAGCGCACCGACCACCATGGAAATCGCCAGCACCATCACGCTGTGGCCGCCGGCGAAGAACGCGCCGACGAAGCGGCTGAGCCGCGGCGTGCGCACGTACGCGTTGCGGGTGACGTTGTCGATCGCGGCCAGATGATCCGGATCGGCACCGTGGCGCAGCCCCAGGGCGAAGAGGGTGAACGCGGCCGGGCCGATCATCGCGCACCTCGCATGCAGGGCGGTACCACGCACTTCGGCCCGAATGCTGCCCACGCGGTGAATTGTCTACGTTGTAGACGCTAGAAGGCGCGCTCGGTGTCGAGCAGGATCGTCACCGGGCCGTCGTTGACCAGCGCGACCGCCATGTCGGCACCGAAGCGGCCGGTCGCCACCACGATGCCGGCGCCGCGCACGCGCTCGGCGACCCGCTCGTAGAGACGTTCCGCGGCCTCACCGCGCGCCGCCGCGACGAATGAGGGCCGGCGGCCTTTGCG
>JBEKAU010000065.1:0-8966 GCA_050015755.1 Vulcanimicrobiaceae bacterium
TATACTTGGTCAAATGACGCCGCTCGGCCGGGTCATCCCTGCGGCCTTCCTCCTCGCACTGGGCCTGGCCGAGGTACCGGCCCCCAGCCGTCCGGTCGGCACGACGTCGTTTGCGGTCCTCCCGCTGGTCGTCGGCGAGACGGGGCTGCCCCACGCGATCCGGCCCAGCGCCGCGGAGCGGGCGGCGCTCGCCGATCAGCTCGTCCGCGAAGCGGCACGTGCGCGGCCGTTGCGCGCGGTCGCCGAGGCCCGCGTCGCGCGGGCAGTTGCCGCGGCCGGCTTCGACCAAGAGGCAGCGTACCGCGCGTGTGACGACGCCGCGTGCGCGCGCCGCATCGGCCGCACGCTCGGCGTGCATGCCGTCGTCTTCGGTTCGGTGACGCGCTACATGGCGCTGATTTGGGGGATGGACGTCAGCGTCGTCGACGTCCGCACCGGCACCGTCACGGGCCCCTTCTCGCTGGGTTACAAAGGCGATTACGCGGCGCTCTACGCCGGCGAGGATGACTTGTCGCTCGCCGTCGCGCACACCCTGACCGCACGATGATGCCACGGGTGCGACTGCGTTCGTCGACGCTGCGAACGGCGGACTATGCTCAGGCGTGCTGCTTGACGAAGCGTCGCAGCGCGGCGGCAATCTCGGCTTCCGAGTAGCCGCGCCGCGCCAGCGTCGCGAGAAACTGCGTGATCGCTTCCTGCAGCCGGTTCGCGCGCGTCGGCTTCTCGCTGGTCGGCAGGTTCGACGCCACCCGCGTGCCGCGCCGGCCTTCGCTCGTCAGCCACCCTTCCTCTTGCAGTTCCGCGTACGCGCGCGCGACCGTATTGGGGGCGACGCCGAGATCGCCGGCGAGTTGGCGGACCGTCGGCAGCGTGTCGCCCGGGCGCAATTCGCCGCGTTCGATCAGGCTGCGAAACTGTTCCATGATCTGCTGGAACGGTGCAAGGTCGGGATCGACCGCGAGAAAGAGCTCGCTCACGCTGCGGATTTCGAGAGACGATCGAGATGGTGCGAGTAGAGCCACACCCAGGCTGCCAGCCCGGCCCAGGTGACGAACGCGACGGGGACCAGGAGGCGCTGCAGCGGGAGCACCGCGGAGAGGCCGACGTTCACAAAGCAGATGAAGGCGTAGATGGCGCCGATTGCGATTACGGCGGAGAGGCCTGCCTTGCGGGAGCGTAAGGCCCGATCGTGCATGCGCTCGTACCGAATGTTGTCACCGTGGAGTTGTACGGGCCCGCTCGCGATGCGCCAGGCGATGCCCGCCATGGCAATCGCGCACAACCCGACCAGCAACGCGGCGACGCGTTCCTCCCCAAGGATCACGTACGGCGCGAGCATCATCACCGATGCTACGGCAATCGCGACCCACACCGTAGGAACCGCATCGGCTGCCGGGCGCGGTATGAGCGACGCCACGCGGCGACGGTGGGCATGCTCCTCTCGCAACAGGTTGACGAGCTGAGAACCCACCAGCGCCAGGCAGAGCATCGCATATCCCACCACTGATGAGAGGACGCGGGTCAGGATGAGCGCTGCGATCACCAGCGAGACCGAAACCACGATGAAGCGGATACGCGCCGCATCCGCATCGCAACGGCGCTCGCGCATGCCGACGATTGCCGTCACGATCGCAACGAAGATCGAAGCCGCCGCAATGGCAAGGTTTCCTTGAAACGTCCCCATGTTCATTGTATCACCATATAACACAAACTGAATCTTTGTGTCAATAGGTGCTACAAACGCGGCAAGAGGCGCAGCACGCGGCCATCGAGGGCGGCGAGGCCCGCGAAGATCACGAGCATGCCGACCACGGTGGTCGGCGCGAGGTGTTCGCCCAGGACCAGGGTGCCGAGCAGTGTGGCGACGATCGGGGCGAGGAACGTGACCGTCGATGCGTTGGTCGCGCCGGCGACGTCCATGATGCGGAAGTAGAGGACGTAGGCGATCGCGGTGCCGGGGAGCGCGAGCCCGAGCCACGACCACCATGCGGCTGGGCCGAACGGCGGCAGTGACCACGGATGCTCGAGGGCGAGCGCGAGGGGTACGGAAATCAGCGTCGCGCCGAGCAGTTGCCCGGTGGTGAGCACGAGCGGATCGATCTTCAGTGGCCGCAGCCGGCGTGCGTAGACGAGCGCGATGCCGTACGAGACAGCCGCGCCGACGCACGCAAGCTGCGCGAGGCTGGTGGGATCGAACCCGCGCAGCGCACTCGGCCCCATCAGCAGCGTGACGCCGATCAGGCCCAGGACGATCCCGCTGATCCGCGAGGGCGTGAGCTTCTCGTCGTGCAGCGCGACCTGCGCGATCAGCGCGGTGAAGATCGGGGTCGAGGCGTTGAAGACCGATGCCAGGCCGCTGTCGATCTGCTTCTCGCCGACGATGAGCAGCGCGAACGGGACGACGTTGTTCGTCAGGCCGAGGATCACGAACGCGATCAGTGTCTGCGGCGAGATCGGCAGCCGGCGCCCCGTCGCAGCGAGCACCGGGAGCAGCACGAGTGCGGCGACGCCGACGCGGCCGGCGACGATCGTGAACGGCGGGACACCCGCCTCGTCGAGCAGCTTGTAAAAGAAGAACGCGCAGCCCCACACCAAGGCCAGCACGAGCAGCATCACCCACTCGGCCGGCCCCATCTTCGCGGTTCCCATCGGCTCACTGTACCACCGAATCCTTTCGGGGTCCCCGTTCGTCTTCGTGGCATGATCTTGATCACCGGAGCGGGCGGCCTCAACGGCACCGCCATCGTCCGGACCTTTTCCCGCCACGGTGTGCCGGTGCGCGCACTCGTGCGCGACCGCTCGCGCGCACAGGCCCTGACGATCCTACCTCACGTCGAGGTCGTCGAAGGCGACCTCCTGCGGCCCGACACGTATCGTGCGGCGCTCGACGGTGTCGAGCGCGCGCTCCTGATCTCGAGCGCCGACGCATCGATGGTGGAGGCGCAGTGTGCGTTCATCGACGCTTGCGTCGCGAGCGGCGTCGCGCACGTGGTGAAGTTCTCCGGCGCCGAATCGAGCATCGGCTTCGACCCGGGGGCGTTCCGATTCACCGCGATGCATCGCGACGTCGAGCAGTACCTCGAGCGCTCGGACATGGCGTGGACCCACCTCCGGCCGAGTCAATTCATGCACGTCTACTTGCGGGAGTCCCGCAGCATCGCTGCGGACGGAACGCTGCGCCTGCCGTGCGCCGACATCACCCTCGCGCCCGTCGACGTCGATGATATCGCGGCGATCGCGTACGCACTGCTGCGCGAAGGCGGGCATGTCGGCGAAGCGCTCGCCATCACCGGCCCCGAGGCGCTGACGATGACGCAGATCGCGGACGCCATCGGCGCCGCGATCGGACGTCCCGTGCGCTATGTCCCGATCACGGCCGACGAGCGGAGCCGCATGTTGGAAGCGATGGGGTTGGCGCCGTTTCTCGTCGACGGAATCCGGGAGCAGACCGCCCAGCGGCTCGCGCATCCCGATGCCGGCGTCTCGTTGCGCACGCACCATCGCTTCGGCGTCGCGCCGACGACGTTTGCGGCCTTCGCGCGCCGTCACGCCGCGGTGTTCGGCGGCGTGGCGGCGTTACGCGGCTAGTGGTGCGTCGGGGGCGGGTTCACGACTTGGGCGCTGCCGAAGATGAACGAGAAATCGGTCGCGTACGGCTGCCCGGTCGGCTGCGCCTGCGGCGCGGCGCCGGCGCGCAGCCGCTTGGGTGCGAACAGACGGATCAGCCGGCCGCCGTGGTGAGCGCCGCGGAACGCGAGCAGATTCGGACTCGGCGGCGAAGCCACGGAGCCGAACTTGTGGCAGCCGATGCATGACGACGGGTTGGCAGTGCCCTCTTGCAAGAACGTCTCGAGCACGGTATTGGCGACCACCGGTGGTCCGTACTGACTGTCGTCAGCCGGCATCGACGCACCGGGAACGAGCGGGAAGTCGACCGCAGGCCATTGCACGTTGACCAGTTCGTAGTAGCGAAACACCGACGAAGCCGGCAACACCGCGCGAAACGCGCTGGTCGCCTCATCCGCCTTGGCGGGAATCGTCATCTCGCGCAAGATCTGCGAGGGGCCGTAGTCGCACCCCGCCGAGGGGCACGGATTGGGGTTGACGTTCGGCGCAGCGTTCGACGCGGGGTTGAAGAACGACCACGTGCCGCTGTGTGCTTGTGCCGCGTCCGGGTCGTTGCTGACGTGCTCGAACGTCGCCCACAGCATGCGCTGCGCGCCGGGCAACTTGCGCACGATGTGGAACCCGACGAGCCCGACCAGGCGCGAGGTCTGCAAACCGACGTTGGGATAGTTGAGATCGACGGGCTCCGGGAAGAGGAAGAACGTCGGGTGTGCTTGCTCGGCGCAGGCCGCGCACGGCGCACCGCCACGCATCGGGTAGGGACCCAGATCGAGCAGCGCCGCCTTCACTTCGATCGCGCCGATACCCTGACCGTACTTCGCGGCTTTGCCGCTGCACGAACGGTCGTTCACGCCGGTCGGCAGTGAGAGACCGACCGAACCCGCCGCGCAGGTCGACTGCGGGGTGATGTACTCGAGGTCGTTGCCGAGGATGTAGCCTTCTTCGTCGGTGTCGACCCAGATGTCGTAGAACACGAAGGGCGCGAAGCGCGCGCTGCCGCTCGACGCGGCCACGGTGCCCTGGCCGACGATCCAGCCGCCGGTGAACGCCTGTCCCGTGCTGCTGAACTGCACCGCGTTGTTGATGAACTCGCTGGTGCCGCCGAGCACCAGATGGCCGGTGCGCGGATTGCGGCCGCTCGCGTGTTCGCTGGCAAGGGTGGGGCGCGCGGCCTGCGGACCCGGCGTCGGGAAGATGTTGACGGGCCGGTCGAAGCTGACCCACACCGTGCGCTGGGAGTTGGGAACGCCGAACTGTGCCGGCGACGCGGACGGGTTGGGGATGCCCTTTTCATTCGGGACGGCGGCCCAGTTCAGGTAGATGAACTCTTGCCACGCGATGCAATTGGCCAGCGACTGTCCGTCGGCACCCGGGCGGTTGTGAAATCCCGCCGGCATCGTCGGGGCGAGCGTGAGGTCGACCCCGCTCAGGGTGCACATGTTGGGGCTGGCAGCCTGCGCGAGGGGTCGGTGCGGGACCGCGACGGCGACCAGGAGCAGCACGACCAGTGCCGCGGGGGCGGCGAGAACGCGTGCGGCCAACGGCAATCGAGACATCGGTGAACACCCTTCCGATGGCAACCCGCGAGCCGAGCGGCTCGTCGTTGCCACCACGGTACATCGTCCGGGGCAGAAAGGGCAAGCGGCCGAGGAATCGGGACCCTCGTCGCGGGAGAGAGCGGGCCCGCCCGTCGACCCCGTCGAGGAGACACCGATGCAGCTCGAACCGTATCTGTTCTTTTCCGGCAACTGTGAGGAGGCGCTAACCTTCTACAAAGGCGTCTTCGGTGGCAACATCACGTCGATGAACCGTTACGGTGGCTCACCGATGGCCGGCGACGCGCCTGCGGGCTGGGATCAGAAGGTGATGCACGCCAGCTTCGAGGCCGGCGAGGTGAAGTTCATGGCCGCCGACTCCTCGCAGTCGACGCCGGACGGGAACAACGCGCGCGCTCGGCTGTGCGTCGGCGCCGGCGAACACGAGAAGGGCCGCGCGATCTTCGACGCCCTCGCCGCCGGCGGATCGATCACGGTTCCGTACGAGAAGCAGTTTTGGGGCGCGAGCTTCGGCATGCTCGTCGACCGCTTCGGCCTCGAATGGATGGTGAACGCGGGCGGATAGTCCCGGGCCGGCCCCATGAAATTCACGGTAGCCGACCCGAGCCGGGTGGGCTACGCTGGGGGTTGCCGTCGTCGTTAGGATGCTCATGATCCCCACGCTCATCGCGCCCTTGTTCGTTCTCTTTCTGCTCGCCATCGTGGCGAACGCGGCCCTCAAGATTCTCCGCGAGTACGAGCGTGCGGTCGTCTTCACCCTCGGCCGTTTCACGCACGTCCGCGGACCCGGGCTGATCGCGCTCATCCCCTTCATCCAGCAGATGGTTCGCGTCGATTTGCGGACGGTCGTCATGGAAGTGCCGAGCCAGGATCTCATCTCCAAGGACAACGTCTCCGTCAAGGTTGACGCGGTGCTGTACTTCCACGTCGTCGATCCCGCCAAGTCGGTCATCCAGGTGGAACAGTTCATTGCCGCAACCAACATGCTCGCGCAGACGACGTTGCGATCCGTGCTGGGAAAGCACGATCTCGACGAGATGCTCGCCGAGCGCAACAAACTCAACACCGACATTCAGGACATCCTCGACGCGCGCACGACCGAATGGGGCATCGAGGTGAGCGCGGTCGAAATTCGCGACGTCGCGCTGACCGACAATATGGTGAAGGCGATCGCGAAGCAAGCCGAAGCCGAGCGCGATCGGCGCGCCAAGGTCATTCACGCGGAAGCAGAATTTCAGGCCTCGCAGACGCTGGTCGACGCCGCGAAGATCCTCGCCTCCGTCCCGGCCGCAATGCAGCTTCGCTACCTGCAGACGCTCACCGAGATCGGTGGTGAACACAACTCGACGGTCATCTTCCCGATGCCGCTCGACATCGTCAAGCCGTTCCTCGACATCCTCGACAAGCGTGCCGGTGTGGTCGCCGTCAACGGCAACGGCACGCCCGTCGCATGAACGACGCGGGCGTCGCCGGCAACGGTGGTGACTCGCTCACGCGGACGACGCTCCAGATCGCCGGCACCCTGTCCGCCACGCTCGGAGCGAACGTCGTACGCGCATTGCAGCGCGTCCCCGGCGTCTTGCTCGTCGACATGGACGCCACCATGGCGCGGGTGACCGTCGCCCACGACGGCGCGGTGCCACTCTCCGGCTTGATCACCGCCGCCGCCGGTGCCAGTGGACTCGCCACGACCATACACCGGGGCACATCGCCCGTCGCGGAAGCGTCCGCAGCGTCGCCGGCCGGCCCGAACGATCACCTCCAGCGGCACCGACGCATCATCGCGCTGGCAGCAATCGGCCTCGTGTTCGTTCTCGCCGACCTGCTGATCCCGGACTCGATGCCAAAACGCGTCGCGATGACCATCGTACTCGTGGGAGCGTGGAGCTTCTACCTCGCTCGGACCTTCGGGCGCCGGCAGCCTTGACGAGCGGTGCGCGTCAGCCGCGCAAGGCGTCGTGCACGAGGTCGGTGACGAACATGTGGCCCGGTTCGTGGGTGATCGCGAACGGGAGGCGGCTGGCGACGATGACGCTTTGCGGGGTGACGCCGCAGCCCCAGAAGACGGGAACGTCGCCGTCTTCGAGCACCGGTGGATCGCCGTAGTCCGGCCGCATCACGTCCGCGATGCCGAGTTGCGCCGGATCGCCCCAAGCCAGCGGCTCGCCGTGGCCGATGCGATAGGCGCGCGTCACGTCGCGCACGCGTTCGACCTCGTGCGCGGGGTACGGCCGCATACTGACGACGACGGTGCCGCGTAGCCGGCCGGCCGGGAAGAGCGGGACGCTGGTGCGATACATCGGGACGTTGCGCCCGAGCGTGAAGTGGCGCGGCGGCAACCCGGCTGCGACCAGCGCGTGGTCGAACGTGAACGAACAGCCGATCAGGAACGCGACCAGCTCCGCGGACCAGAGGTCGCGCACGTCGCGCGGTTGCGCGATCAGCTCGCCATCGCGCCAGACCCGGTAGCGGCCCAGGTCCGTGCGCAGGTCCGCGCCCGGCGCGCTGCGCGGCACGTACGCGCCCGGTGGGAGCGGCGCCTCGACGAGCGGGCACGGCGTGGGATTTCGCGCGCAGAGATCGGCCAGCTCATCCGCGTATGCACGCGGGACGACGGCCAGGTTGGCCTGCACGTGGTCCGCCGCAAGTCCCTCGGTCGGTCCGGTGATCGCGCCCTCGCGAATGGCGACACGCACCTGGGTGGCGGTCATTCGGCGACGGCCAGGCCGTCCGCGGCATCACGGGCCCGCGCCTGCGGATCGCGCAGCGCGGGATCGCCGTATCCGCCACCGCCCGCGGTGCGCACGATGATCGCATCGCCCGGCTCCATCGCGACGGTCGTCTTCGCGGGCAGATCGCGCGTCGCGCCCTCGCGGCTCACGAACACGTGCGCGCCGGTCGCACCCGCCCCTCCCCCGGCTTCGCCCTGCGGACGCACCGCGTGGCGTTCGGCCATCAACGACGCGGTCGCCGTTCCTTCGCGCAGTGCGAACGCGCGCACCAGACCCGATCCGCCGCGATACTGGCCGTCGCCGGCGCTCGTCTCCGCGAACTCATACGCGGTGATGAGCATCGGCATCCCGCGCTCGATCGCTTCGATCGGCGTATTGAGGGTGTTGGTCATGTGGACGTGGATGCCGTCGATGCCGTCGGCATCGGGGCGCGCACCCATGCCGCAGCCGTTGGTCTCGTAGAAGGCCCACGAGCGGCCGGCGCCGTCGAGGCCACCGATCATCACGTTGTTCATCGAACCGCCGCTCTGTGCGGGGACGCGACCCGGCGCGAGCTTCGCCAGCGCCCCGAGCACGAGGTCGGCGTTACGCATCGACGTCTCGACGTTGCCGCCGCTCACCGCCGCGGGCCGGCGTGGGTTGAGCAGCGTCCCCTCCGGGACGTGCACCGTGACCGGTCGGAACGAACCGTCGTTCATCGGAATGCGCGGATCGGTGACGGCGCGGATCGCGTAGTACGCGCCCGAGAGGGTGACCCCATAGACCGCGTTGAGCGGCAGGTTCACTTGCGGCGCGGTGCCGGTATAGTCGAGCGCGAGCGCGTCGCCCCTCTTCTCGAGCCGCACGCGCAGCACGATGGAGGGCACGCCGTGCTCGTCTTCCATCACGTCGCTGTGCTCGACGATCCCATCGGGCAGCGCGCGCAGCGCGGCCCGCGTGCGACGTTCGCCATCGGTCAGTGCCTTGTCGAGCGCGGCCTCGACGATCTCGATGCCGTAGCGCTCGATCAGCTCGAGGAAACGGCGTTCGCCGACGACGTTCCCGGCGATCT
>JBEKAU010000066.1:0-8956 GCA_050015755.1 Vulcanimicrobiaceae bacterium
GTCGGGCAGCTTCTTGGCCTTGCCGAAGATGTACTCGGGGACGGCGACTTTGCCGAAATCGTGCAGCAGCGCGGCGTAGCGCATCTCGCGCAATTGGTCGGCGTCGAAGTGGAGGTCGGCCAGGATGCCGCTGCCGATCGCGTTGATCGCCTCGGCCTGCAGCACGGTCAGCTCCGCGACGCGTTCGGAATGGCCTTGCGTCGACTTGTCGCGCACTTCGATCGCCTTGACCGAGGCGCGCACGAATTGCTCGAAGAGTGCTTGGATGCCGTCGAGCAGCGCCTTGTTCTCGAGCGCGACACCTGCTTGTGAGGCGACGGAGCGCAGGACGCGCTCGTCGCGATCGGTGAACGGCTCGACGACCGCTTCGGTCTGCGCCGGCGAGGAGAGGACGACTTCGAACGCCGGCTTGCGGTTGAGCAGCATGATGACGCCGACGATCGCGTTCTCGTGGTCGCGCATCGGCACCGCCAGCACGGACTTGGTGCGGTAGCCGTTGGCGAGGTCGAAGCTGCGGTTGAAGCGGTACTCGGCATCGTCGGGGATCGTGTAGGCGTCGTCGATGCGGACGGTCTCACCGCTGAGCGCGACGTATCCCGAGATCGACGTGCGCGAAAGCGGCAGCACCGCGCCCAGGTACGTTCCGTGGTCGCCGGGCCCGGTTTGCGCGACGGTGAAGCGCAGGACGCGTTCGCCGTCGTCGCCGTCTTCGAGCAGGTAGAGCGAGCCGGAGTCGGCGTGGGTGAGCTGGCGCGCGCTGCGTACGATCGAGCCCTCGAGCTTCACGATGTCGCGCTCGGACGAGAGGGCCAGGCCGATGCGCAAGAGGTGGTCGGCTTCGCCGTGCAGCGAGAGGACCTCGGCCTGCGCGGCGAGCGCGGTGGCCGCGGCGCGAACCGTCGCGACCAGCGCCGCCGGCTGCGGCGGGGAGACGATCCAGCCGCCGACGTGCGGGTTGTCGGCCAGCCAGGCCGCCCGGGTCAGCGGCTCCGCCAACACGACGGTGGTCGCGTTTTGCGCCCGCGCGATCATCGCCAGCGCGTGCTCGACGGCCGGCCGCGGGCCCAGCGAGAGCAGTCGGCCCTCGTCGATCAGGTAGACGATCGAACCGTTGCCGGTTTGGCCGGTGTAGGGGAAGGCTGCCGCAAGGTGCACGATCCCGGCCGCGTCCAAGGCCGCGGAGGCGGCCGGCGGCAGCGCGAGACCTTCGGGATAGTCGACGGCGAGTGACGGGTCACCCTCGATGGCTGTAACCTGCACGGACCTTCCTTTTGCTTCCCTTCCTTTGACGCCGGGCGGTACGGGGCCCCCGGGGGCGGGCACCCGCGGGCGTCGAACCCCGTGCCGGATGACCGAAGACGTGATCGCACAGCGCGCTCGCGCGCTCGCGAGCGCGCTGACGGAGAGCGGCTTCGCCCGCTTGCGTGTGCGTGACGGCGAGACCGAGATCGAGCTCCGCCGGGCCCGCGGCGCGGCCGTCGCGGCTCCCGGCGCCCCGACCGGCGCCCCCGACGCACCGCCGGCCGAGCGCGCCGGCGCCGAACGCCGCGCCGACGTCGTGGTCAGCGACGTCGTCGGGGTGGTGCGCTTTCTGCGGCCGCCGCTGACCGAAGGCCAGGAGCTCGACGGAGACCGTGAGCTGGCGTCGATCGAGACCCTGGGCATCCGCAATCCGGTCCGCTCGCGCGGCGCCGGCCGCCTCGCGGCGATCCTGGTGACCGACGGCCAGCCGGTCGAGTACGGCCAGCCCCTCTTTACGGTAGAACGCTAACCCGTGTTCAAAAAAGTCTTGATCGCCAACCGGGGCGAGATCGCGCTGCGCATCAACCGTGCCTGCCATGAGCTGGGCGTCGCGACGGTCGCGATCTTCTCCGAGGCCGACCGCAACTCGCTCCACGTGCGCTATGCCGACGAGGCGTTCTGCGTCGGGCCGGGGCCGGTCGTGCGCTCGTACCTCAACATCCCGAACATCATCAGCGCGGCGCTGATCAGCGGCAGCGACGCGATCCATCCCGGCTATGGCTTCCTGGCCGAGAACGCGCGCTTCGCCGAGATCGCGGCCGATCACGGCCTGACCTTCATCGGCCCGACGCCCGGCGTGATCGCCTCGATGGGCGACAAGGCGACGGCGCGACGCTTGATGCGCGAGGCCGGCGTGCCGACGACGCCCGGCAGCGACATCGTCGCTTCGGTCGAGGAGGCGCGCGCGATCGCCGAGGCGATCGGCTACCCGGTCTTGCTCAAGGCGACGGCCGGCGGCGGCGGCAAGGGGATGCGCGAGGTCCACAAGCCCGAGGATCTGGGGACCGCCTTCGCGACCGCCCAAGCCGAAGCCGAGGCCTCGTTCAAAGACGGCCGCATGTACGTCGAGCGGCTGATCGTCAATCCGCGCCACATCGAAGTGCAGGTGTTGGCCGACGAACACGGCGGCGTCGTGCACTTGGGCGAACGCGACTGCTCGGTGCAGAAGCCCTCGCACCAAAAGCTGATCGAAGAAGCGCCGGCGCCGGTGTTCGACGTGGCGCTGCGCGATCGGCTGCACGACATCGCGACAACGGCGACCCGCGCGGTCGGCTACACCAACGCCGGGACGCTCGAGTTCCTGGTCAGCGGCGAGCAGATCTACTTCATGGAGATGAACACTCGCATCCAGGTCGAGCACCCGGTCACGGAGCTCGTCTACGGCGTCGATCTGGTCAAGGAGCAGGTGCGCATCGCGGCCGGCGAGCCGCTGGGTTTCTCGCAGGACGACATGCACCCGCACGGTCACGCGATCGAAGTGCGCGTCAACGCCGAGGATCCCGAGCACAACTTCGCGCCGGCGGCCGGCACGCTGACGACGGTCGTCTTTCCGGGCGGTCCCGGCATCCGCGTCGACACGCACGTGTACGGCGGCGCTCAGGTCCCGCCGTTCTACGATTCGATGCTGGCCAAGATCGTCGCCGTCGGCCGCACCCGCGAGTCGGCGATCCTGCGGATGGAACGCGCGCTCGGCGAAACGCGTATCGAAGGGGTGAACACCACCGTCGACTTCTGCCGCGAGGTCCTGGGCGATCCGGAGTTCCGCGCCGGCGGGATCGGCGTCGGCTGGCTGCCGCAGTACCTCGCGCGGAGGGCGCAGCCGGTCTGACCATGTCCGCCCATTCCTCACGCCGGCAGGCCCGCGAGCTCGCCTTGCAAGCGCTCTACGGGACCGAAGTCGGCAAGCGTCAACCCGACGAAATGCTGACCGAGACGCTCGCGCGCACCGACTCCTCCGAGATCCGCGCCTTCGTGCGCGACCTCGTGCTCGGCACGCTCGAACACGAGCAAGAGTCCGACGCGCTGGTCGCGCCGCTGCTCGAAGGCTGGACGCTCGATCGTCTGCCGACGATCGATCGCATCGTTTTGCGCACGGCTGCCTTCGAGTTGGTGCACCGCAAGGAGATCGAGCCGGCGATCGTGCTCAACGAGGCGGTCGAGCTGGCCAAGAAGTTCTCGACCGAAGACTCCGGCCGGTACGTCAACGGCGTGCTCGCGCGTCTGCTCGCGCAGAGCTCGGCAGCCCGGTGAGCCGCGCCGTCGCGCGCCCGCGCACGCCGGCGAAACGCCGCAAGCCCGGCGCCGGCTCGGGCCGCCTGGGGACGATTCTCCGCACGCTGGGGATCGTCGTCCTCTTCGGCGTGCTGCTCTTCGCCGGCGTCGTGGCCGGCATCGTCGCCTCGTACTCGCGCAACCTGCCCGACATCAACCGGATGGCGGACTACCAGCCCTCGCGCTCGACTCGGGTCTACGCGCGCAACGGCGAGCTGCTGGCGAACCTGTACCGCGAGAACCGCATCTACGTCTCGATCGACAAGGTGCCGATCCGGGTGCGCGACGCCTTCATCGCCACCGAAGACGCGCACTTCTACCAGCATCACGGCGTCGACTTCGGCGGCATCATGCGCGCGGCGCTGGCCGATTGGCGCCACCAGCAATTCCAGGGCGCCTCGACGATCACCCAACAGCTCGCGCGCGGACTGTTCCTCAACAACGAAGTCTCCGTCTCGCGCAAGATCCAAGAGGCGCTGCTCGCGATCGAGATCGAGCGCTATTACACCAAGGACGAGATCCTCGAGCGCTACCTCAACCTGATCTACTTTGGCTCGGGCGCCTACGGCGTCGACGCCGCGGCGCATACGTACTTCGGCACCGACGTCGGGCGACTCTCGCTCGCGCAGGCGGCGATCCTGGCCGGCTTGCCGGCCGCGCCCTCGGATTACTCGCCGTACGTCGACATGCCGCGCGCCAAGGAGCGCCAACACCACGTGCTCGAGCGCATGGTCGACGCCGGCTTCGTCACGCAGGCCGAGGCCGACGACGCGTACCGCGCACCGCTCGGCCTGATCGGCGAACGGCCGCAGGGCTTGCAGTCGTACCGCTCGCCGTACTTCACGACCTACGTGACGCATCTGCTCGAGGGGCAGTTCGGCAGCCAGGCGACGTTCGAGGGCGGCCTGCAGGTCTACACGACGCTCGATCCGGCGATGCAGCAGGATGCGCAACAATCGGTCACGTGGGGCCTGCGGCAGGCGATCGCGGAGGGGATCGGCGCGCACCAAGGCGCGCTGGTCGCCATCAAACCCTCGACCGGCGAGATCCTCGCCATGGTTGGCGGAGCGACGCCGTTCTCGGTCACCAATCAGTTCAATCGCGCCTGGCAAGCCCGCCGTCAGCCGGGCAGTTCGTTCAAGGTCTACGAGTACACCGCCGAGATCGACGCCGGCCATCCGCCGACGACGATCGTCGACGACGCGCCGATCAGCTTCTCGATGGGGAACGGCACGCGTTGGGCGCCGATGGACGACGACAACCGGTTCCTGGGGCCGATCACGCTGCGCTATGCGCTGGCCCAATCGCGCAACGTCGTCGCGGTGAAGATCGCGCAGGACCTGGGCATCGACCGGGTCATCGAATACGCCAAGCGGATGGGCGTGACCGCGCCGCTCCAGCCGAACCTCTCGCTCGCGCTGGGATCGTCCGGTGTCTCGCCGCTCGATCAGGCGACGGGCTACGCCACGCTCGCGAACGGCGGCATCCACATCACGCCCTCGCCGATCCGCATCGTGCGCGACGCGCTGGGGACGCCGGTGCTCGACAACACCTATCCGCAGCAGACCGAAGTCGTCAGCGCCGGCGTCGCCTACGTGATGACCTCGATGCTCGAATCGGTCATCACCTCCGGCACCGGCTATCCCAACGCCGACATCGGCCGGCCCGCTGCCGGCAAGACCGGGACGACCTCGAGCTTCCGCGATGCGTGGTTCGTCGGCTACACGCCGGATTTGGTCGCGGCGGTGTGGATCGGCAACGACAACTACTCGCGCATGCGCGAGTCGTACGGCGGCAACATCCCGGCGCGCATCTGGGCGCGCTTCATGAAAGCGGCGCTCGCGCACACGCCCAAGCACGACTTCGCCTTCCCCGGCGGCGAGGTGAAGAAAGTGCGGATGTGCGGTACCGGCAAGGTCGAGGTGTTCCTGACCGGCACCGAACCGGCGAACATGTGTACGCTGCCGCTCGAGACCTCGAAGCCGGAAGCGCTGCCGAGCAGCTCGGTGCACGCCGCCGTGCCCACCGCTCCCGTGCCGGCGCCGAAGCCGGTGGCGAAGGCGGCGCCGGCCGCGCCGCAGGTCGACAGCGTCGGCGACGGCCAGGCGTCGGTGCCGATCGGGCCGGCCGACGCGACGCCGCCGCCGTGATCGCGCCGCGCGACTGGTCGACGGTTCGGATCGTCGGCGTCGGGCGTCTGGCCAACTATCTCAAGCGCAAGATCGAGCGCGACGAGAACCTCGCGCTGCTCGGCGTGCGCGGCGAGATCACCGGTTTGCGCGTGCAGTCCAGCGGAAGCTGGAACTTCGAGGTCAAGGACCGCGACGCGGTTCTGACCTGCTTCGCCTTCCCGAGCGACGCGGCGACGTTCCCCGAGGTGCGCAACGGCGAAGCGATCGTCGTCTACGGTCGCGTCTCGACCTACGAGAAGAAGAGCAGCTATCAGTTGGTCGTGCGGCACCTCGCGCAGGAAGGCGTCGGTGCGCTGCACGCGCGCGTCGAGGAGTTGCGCAAGAAGCTCGACGCCGAGGGACTCTTCCGCGCCGATCGCAAGCGGCCGCTGCCGCGCTTCCCGTTCCACGTCGTGCTGGTCGGCTCGCCGACCGGTGACGGAACGCGCGATTTTGTGACGCAAGCGCGAACCCGTGCGCCGCAGGTGGAGGTCGAACTCCAGCCGACGCCGGTGCAAGGCGACGTCGCGCCGCAGATCGTCGCCGCGCTGCGCGCCGCCGCCGCGAAAGCGCCCGATCTGATCGTGCTCGCGCGCGGTGGCGGCTCGTTCGAAGATCTCTTCGTCTTCAACGACGAGCGAGTGGTGCGCGCGATTGCCGCTTCGCCGATCCCCGTTGTCACCGCGATCGGTCACGAGTCGAACACCTCGCTCGCCGACTACGCGGCCGATCACCAAGCGCCGACGCCCTCGACCGCCGCGCAGACCGTGTTGCCGCGGCGCGGTGACCTGCTGCGCGAACTGCACCGCGACCGCGAGCGGCTGACCGGCGCCCTGCGGGCGACCATCGCGCGCGGGCGCCGCACCCTCGAGCGGATCGAGCATCGCACGCCGCTGGCCGATGCGGCGCTGCTGCTCGCGGGGCGGCGGCAGCGACTCGACGCGGCCGCCTCGACCTTGCGTGAAGGGCTGCGGCGCGGCCTCGAACGTCGCCGCATCCGGCTGACGGCGCTCGAGCGCGCCTTCTTGAAGCGCTCGCCCGAGGCGCTGGTGGTGGAACGTCGCGAGCGACTCGGTGCGCTCCGGGGACGGCTCGCGCGCGACCTGGTCGCGCCGCGGCGCGCACGCGTCCTCGCGCTGGCCGCGCGCGTCGATGCTGCATTCGCGCGCATCGTCGAACGCGGCGAACGGCGGCTGGCGGTCGTCGGGGCGCAGCTGAGCGGCGCCGATCCACGTGCGTTGCTGCGGCGGGGCTACGCGATCGTTGCCCGCGAGGACGGCCGCGTCGTGGTCGATCCGGCCGACGCGCCGCCCGGGACGAGGCTGCGCGTCCAGGTCGCTCGCGGAGAGCTTGCCGCCCGCGTCGAAACGGATCGCCCGGATGCCGGACAGCAAATCGGTCTCTTTTGAGACCTCCCTCGCCCGTTTGCAAGAGATCGTCGCCGATCTCGAGCGGGAGGGCGTCGAGCTCGAGCGGGCGGTCGCGCTGTTCGACGAGGGGCGTACCCTGGTCGCCCAATGCGAACGGATGCTGGCGGCCGCCGAGGAGCGCCTGCGCACGGTCGTCCCCGACCCCGCCGCGCCCGCGGACGAGCCGGTCGATCCCGACGACGTCGGTTTCTGATCGACCGGACGACCCTGGAAGAGGGGCTTCCTGTGTTGCCGCCGTTCAGAAGCGGGCAGGCGTGTTCCCTATCACATGGGAAGGGATAACTTGGTGGGTCCCCCGGGGGACGCGGGCACGGTACTCAGGTATCGCGCTCGTATTGTGCTCGGCGGTCGAAACAGGTCGGAGCGTCAGGTGGGACGCGACGATTCGGCGACGGTGACTCGGCTAGACTCGTACCAGAAGGCTTGCTCCCCGCTTTTCGGAGGCGGGCCTTCACGATTTTTCCAAGGAGCAATTCGACCATGCGCAAGTTGATCGCGTTGGGTGCCGTTCTCGCGCTGGCCGCATGCGGCGGTGGCGGTGGAGGAACTGGCCCGACGTCCGTGCCCGGCGGCTCGTCGGCGAGCCCCACTCCGACGCCGGCGTCGACCTCCGGCTATGCCCGGCCGACCTTCACCATCGTCATTCCGAGCGGCGCCAGCTCGAACGCGCGCGGGCCGAAGTTCGTCTCCGCGGGCGCCCTCTCGGTGTCGATTGCGCTCACCAGCGATTCGGCTGGGATCGCCGTCGGCTCGCTCACGCCGAACCCCGCCGTCACCAACGTCAACGGGACGACCGGCATCAATTGCAATACGGGCTGCACGGTCACCGGGCCGCCTTCGCCGCCCGGCACCGATGGCTATACGATCACGCTCTACACGGCGGCGAACGCCGGCGGCACCGCCCTCGACACCGCCTCGCAGAGCTACACGATCGCCGAAGGGTCGAGCAACGCCGAGTCGATGACCCTCGAAGGCATCGTGGCCACGCTCTCCTTCACGGCGCTGCCGACGACCTGGAGCGCCGGTACTGCCAACGGCGGCGGCGCCGGTCTCACCGTCTCCGTCACCGCGCTCGACGCCCTCGGCAACACGATCACCGGTACCTACGAGAACCCGGTCACGCTGACAGACCCCGACACCAACGGCGACGGCACGCGCCTGGTCGCGGCGACCTGTCCCGGGGCGTATCCGACCGGGAACACCGCGATCAGCGCGACGACGGCGAGCTTCACGTCGAGCACCTCGACGGCGACGTTCTGCTACGGCGGCTTGGCCGAGAACCCCATCACGCTGACCGCGAGTGCCACCGGTGCGACGAGCGGGACGCGGGGCTTCTCGCCGATCCTGAACCTGCCGACGTCGAGCACGACGACCGGCGCCTTCGTCGGCACGGACGCGCAGCTCAGCGCCCCCACCGGCACCGGCTCGACCGGCGCCATCACCTGGAGCGAATCGGGCTGGACCACCACACCCTACAATCAGACCCTCGCGGTCGACACGAGCGCGGAGACGTGCAGCACGGGTGGTCCGCTCAGCACGTTCGCGACGGTCAGTCCGGCCTACTCGAGCAACACGACGGTCTTCACGGTCACGTCGGCTAGTCCGTACACGCCCGGCAAGTGCACCATCCCCGTCTACGACGGCGTGACCGGGACGAACGCCTACACCCCGCCGACGTTCACGGCTTCGTACACCACCTCCGGCTTCACCGTCGACGCGCACGGGCGCACGACGCACTAGCATCACGATCCACCGGCAGGTCGCCGTCGGGACGGCGACCTG
>JBEKAU010000067.1:0-8899 GCA_050015755.1 Vulcanimicrobiaceae bacterium
CCGGGCGCGGTTCGGCGCGGTCGTGCCGATCATGTCGGGCAAGGGCGGCGTCGGCAAATCGCTGACGACGGCGCTCTTCGCGGTCGGCCTCCGCCGCATGGGCAAGAAGGTGGGCATCCTCGACGCCGACATCACCGGTCCGTCGATCCCGCGCTTGTTCGGGCTGACCGAACCGCTGCTGCTCGAGTCCGACCCGTCGACGCCGGCCGGCCAGCAGCCGCGTCCGCTCATGGTGCCGGCCGTGACCCGCTCGGCGATCGAAGTCGTCAGCTCCAATTTGCTGACCGACAAGGAAGACACGGCGATGATCTGGCGCGGGCCGATCCTCTCCGGCGTCATCCGTCAGTTCTACGAACAGGCACTCTGGAGCGATCTCGATTACCTGCTGATCGACCTGCCGCCGGGCACCTCCGACGCCCCATTGACGGTGCTGCAATCGCTCGCCGTCGACGGGATCGTCTTGGTGACGATGCCGCAGAAGCTCGCCACGATGATCGTGCGCAAGGCCGCGAACCTCGTGCACCAGCTGAAGAAACCGATCGTCGGCGTGGTCGAGAACATGTCGTACTTCGTCGCGCCCGACACCGGCAAGCGCTACGAGGTCTTCGGGCCCTCATATGCCGACCAGGTCGCGGAGCTGGCGCAGGCGCCGGTCTTCGCACGCATGCCGATCGACCCGTCGATGGTCGCGCTGGCCGACAGCGGACGGGTCGAGGAGATCGACAATCCGGTCATCGACCAACTCGCGGCGCAGCTCGATGCGGCGATCGCGGCGCGTCCGCGGCCGAAAGAGACGATCTCGCTCATCTGACGCGCGGCGCCGTGGAAGTTCGCGAACTACGCGCGAGCGACATCGTGCCGCTCGACGCGATGCTGCGGGTGGCGTACGTCGGCTCGTCGTCGTGGACGGAGCGGCTGGAGTCCTATCTCGATGTGCCGCGGATCGCCTCGTTCGTCGCGGAGCTCGACGATCAGCCGGGTTGGCCGGTCGGGTGCGTCTTCGCCGTCGACTACGAGACGGTCGCGTACGTCTCGATGATGGGCGTCGATGCGGCGAAGCAACGGCGCGGCATCGCGCGCGCGCTCTTCACCGCGATGCTCGCATGGGGCGAACCGCGGCGGCTGCCGTGGCTGCTCGACGCGACGCCGATGGGGGCGCCGCTCTACCAGGCATTCGGGTTCGTCGACGATGGCGAGACGATCGTCTTCGCCGGGACGTCGCCGGCGGTGCCGGTGACGCCGCGCGACGAGATCCGGCGCGCCACGCTCGCCGATCTCGATGCGATCGCAGCACTCGACCGCCGGGCGTTCGGCGCCGACCGCCGCTGGCAGCTCGCCGCCCAAATCGCCGACCCCCGCAACGTCTCGCTCGCAGGACCGGCCGGCTCGCTCGCGGTCGTGCGCCTCGGCGATGTGATCGGGCCGATCCTGGCACCGGACGCTCACGCGGCCGCCGCGGTCCTCGACGCCGCGCTCGCGATCGTGCCGGGCACGCCGCGCCGTATCCATGTCCCCTCGGCAAACCCGGCAGCCGCCGATCTCGTGCGTTCGCGCGGCTTCACCGAGAGCCGCCGCCTGCGCCACATGCGCCACGGCTCCCCGCCGGCCGACGAACCCGCCTTGCTCTGGAGCCGGATCAGCCTCGGCGAAGGCTGATCGCCGGCGCAGATGCTTTCAGCCGAAAAACCGCCGGCGTGCAAGAATCGTCCTTGATCGGTGCGGCCGATAACGACTATCCACACTGCGCGGCGAGCAGGATGGCCCTACACTAGTGACATGCAACAGACGATTCGCCGCAACCGTGCGACCTCGATCGGCGATGCGCTGCGCACCGCTGCCGACGCCGTTTCCCAGACCTGGACCCGCTTTACCCACCGCGAAGACACTTCGCTCGCCGGCGCCAAGATGACCGACGCGCTCGAGCGCGAGCTGGTCGCGCGCTACGCCAAGCACTGGTAATCTGACTATCGCGCGATAGCGCGCGTCGATCGTCGGGCGCGCTTACGCCACCGGGCCCGTGTATTTCTCGAGCAGCGCCCAGGTGCTCGGGCCGAACTCCGCTTTCCAGCGCGCATAATATGGTCCCAGCGCGCGCCGCAGTGACGTAACGTCGACGTCGACGAACTGCAAGCCGCTGCGTCGCAGTTTATCGGCCACGGCGCTATCCATGCGCTGCACGTCGCCGCGCACCGCCGTGGCGGCAACTGCCAGATGCTTCTCGATCACGGCGCGATCGCCCGGCGCGATCGCGTTCCAGGCATCCGGGTTGGCGACGTTCCAAAAGCACGTGAACATGTGGTTGGTCGGGCTGAGATACTTCTGCACTTCGTAGAAGTGTGAGCTCTCGATGACCGCGTAGGGCGTCTCCTGACCGTCGACGACGTGCGTTTGCAGCGCGGTGTAGACTTCGCCGAACGCCAGCGGCGTCGGCGCCGCGCCGAGCGTCTGGAACAGATCGAGTGCGATCTTCGCGGGGGGCGTGCGAATCTTGAAGCCGGCCAGGTCCGCGAGGCCACGCACCGGGCGTGTTCCCGAGGTGATCTCGCGGAACCCGATGGCGAACACCGGCCGCAAGCCGTGCATCGTCTTCGATGCCATGTCGGTGCGCACGATGTCGCCGAGGTCGCCCTCGAACGCGCGCACGGCTTGGTCCGTCGTCTTGAAGGCGAAGCCGATGCCGTCGAGCATCGCGCTCGGCACGACCGAGGCGAAGTTGAGCCCCTGCATCGAGAAGAACTGCAGCGCTCCGGAGCGGAGCTGCGAGAGCATCGCCGGGTCGTTGCCGAGCACGTTGTTGCCCATGATCGCGATGTCGACCCGGCCGGCGGTCTCGGCCCTGATCGCGCGGCTCATCTCCACCAGCCGCACGTGCGCCGGATGGTTGAACGGCAGATCGTGTCCCCACTTGTACGAGAGGGTCGCGGCACGCGCCCGCGACCGCGGAACCGCGACTGCAGCGAGCGCTGCCGCGGACCCGGCGAGAAACGACCGGCGAGGCGAGGATGCGTCCATGCGCGGCCGTTCGTCGCCCTCGCGGCGAAGAACTTCCTTACGTGCGTGCGGCGTCGTTGCGGCGGCGATAGTCGGCGAGGTTGCCGCCTGCCGCGTCCGCAAAACGGTAGAGCCCGTCGAGCAGCGCGACCTCGTCGTCGCTCAGATCCGGGTGCCAGAGGTCGACGATCAGCACGATCCGCTCGCGGTCGCTCTCGTTCCAGACATCGTGCTCGAAGGAGTCGTCGAAGACGATGCAGCTGCCCTCGCGCCAGGTCCGCGCCTTTTCGCCGACGCGGATACCGCAGCCGTCGGGAACGTCGATCCCCAGATGGCAGCGCAGCCGCTGATTCGTCGGGCCGCGGTGCGGCGCCACTTGCGAGTGGGGCGCGAGGCGCGAGAGATATGCCAGGCCGGCGAGGTCGCGGACGGTGCGGTTGCGCTCGATCACCGCGGTCGCGGTCGGCATCGCTGCGCACACGGCGTCATTCTTGCGGCCGCGCTCGAAGAGCATGCAGACATCCCAGCCCCCCGCGCGTGCGATCGGCTCCGTCTCGGCGTGGAAATACACGGGGTCGAGCGCGCGAAATTCGGCGACGATTGCCGACGCGTGCGCCGTGAGGTCGACCGCGAGCGGGATCGCGGCCGGGTCCCACCACGGCCGCGCGCCCAGATCGGGGTACCACGCCATGCGTGGCTGCGCCGCGCGCAACTGTGCAATGTAGCGCGCAAAGCGCTCCGGCAGCGGGCCGGTCAGATTTCCTTGACGTCTCCCGAGGCGAACGACGACTTCTCCGCTTCCGACCGCACGATCGTCACGCCATGCACGCGCGCCGAGGAGCGCGCTGCTTGCAGCGTGTCGCGAACGATCTCGCGCGCGGTTTCGACGGCGTGTTCGACCGCCGCCTGCCGTTGGTGCGCCATCGCGTCCCGCACCGGACCGCCGACCCGTTCGCGTTCGAGTTTGGTGATCGGGACGATCAAACCGGCGAGGATCCCCACCGCCATCGCGCCCAGCGTGATGCCCAGCGGATTCTCGGCAACGGCGTGCGCCAGCGAGACGCCACGCGTCGTCGCCCGCGTGCGGGCCTCATCGACGCGAGCGCCGGCGTCGGAGACGCCGTTCGCGAGTGCACCCCGCAGCGTGGTAACCCGCTCGCGGAGCGTGCCGATCAGCCCGTGCGCATCGTCGTCGTGGTGGCGGTGTTCAGCGTCCATGATCCGTTGCTCCGTCGGTGGCAGGCGTGCCCGCGGCGTAGCGCCGCGAGGCGGCGGCCTTGAGCAGGCGGGAGAGGGCGAAACCGCTTGCGGCGGCGATGGCGGCGGCAACCAGTGGGCGCTGCCGCGTGAAACGTTCCGCGTCGGCCATCATGCGATCGCTGTCGGCATGCTCGAAATATGCGCCGGCCCGCGTCGCGAGGTCGGCACCCCGCATCGCCAGGTCCGCGCCGCCGGGAACCGTCGGGTTGCTGCGCATATCGCTCGCGATGCGCTGCAACTCGCTGCCGACGGCAGTCAACTGTCGCCCGAACAACTCCGTGCGCGTCTCGATCTGCGCGCCGACGAAGGAACGGGATTGGCGCATCGCTTCGCGCGCCGCATGTTGGACGTCCGCCCGGTGCATGGAGCCTCCTCGTAGGATCGTGTCGGAACGACATACCCATCCAAGGTGATTCGCATGACGGTCAGCGGGCGGTCGCTGACTCCTCGTCGCGCGGATCCATCGTGATCACCGGACCGCGCTCGCGCAGGTTCGGCCACTGCGGCGGTCGGCCCGCAACCAGATCCGCGACAACGGCACCAATGTCGTCAGCCGTGAGCCAGCTTGCGATCGCGTCGTCGGGCGGCGTCTCGTAGGTGCGCACCGGGCCGTTGGCGATCAACTCGACGATCCGCACGTCGCGCTCGGCGGCTTCGAGTGCGAGCGCGCGGGTCAACATCGTTTGCGCGGCGCCTGCAATCGAGACCAGGCTCGAGCCCGGGATCGGCGTGAGCGCGGCGCCGCCGCCGATCGCGAGATAGAGACCGCCGGGACGCGCGGCGAGACGCGGCACGAAGACGTGCGCGAACGCCGCGTGCGTGCCGAGCATCTCGTGCATCACCACCTCCCACTCCTCGTCGAGGACCTCGAGCAGCGCGCCTTCCCACCAACCGCCGAGCGAAGGAACCGCGACGTCGAGTGGACCGATCTGGGCGGCGATGCGATCGTCGAGCGCACGCGCGCCGGCGCGCGTCCCCGCATCGCCGACCATGGGCACGAACCGCGAGAAGTCGACCGGGCGGAGCCGTTCGCAGAGCGCAGCGAGCCGCGCGTGGGAGCGCGACGTGCCGACGACGAGGACGTCGGGATTGCGCAGCAAGAGCTGCCGGACGATCCCCTCGCCGACGCCGCCGGCGGCGCCCGCGACGAGAACCGTCCGCCGTCCGTCCATCGTCGGTGCCGTGCGCCGACCCAAGGGCTTTCCCCTCGGGCCAGCGCATCTCGTCGCGAGAGGGGTGGCATCGCTCGACCGCCGAACCCCGACGCATCTTGGATTCCAGGATACAAAAGACGTCGCCGCTGACGGTCCCCGGGCTGGTCACGGCGGCCGCGGAGCGATACGGGAACGCACCGTTCCTCGCCACGGCGACCGACGCGCACACGTTCGCGCAAGCCGCTGACCGGATCGCGCGCATCGCCGGCTGGTTCCGGGCGCACGGCGTGGCATCCGGCGATCGCATCCTGATCCGCGGCGGCAATACGCTGCCGACCATCGAGGCCTGGCTGGGCGCGATCCATGCCGGCGCGATCCCCGCCGCCACGAACCCCGCCCTGACCGAACCCGAGTTCGCCTACGTGCTCGACGACCTGCGGCCCGCGCTCGCCCTGGTCGCGGCCGGCGATGAGGCACTCGGCTGGCTGGGCCGCGACGTGCGCTACGGCGGGCTCGACGCCGAGCTCGGAACGGGCCACGTCGGCGAGAACGCAGCGCCGATCGCTCCGCACCTCGCCGCACCCGAAGACGTCGCCGCCATCGTCTACACGTCCGGCACGACCAGTCGTCCGAAGGGCGCGCAGGTGCGGCACCTCGCCTACGTCGGCGCCGGCCAATCGATGCCGACGTGGCTGGGCTTCGCGGGGCCGCAGCGGCTGTGGTGCGTGCTGCCCTTCTTCCACATCAACGCCGAGGCGTACTCGCTCATGACCGCGCTCGCCAACGGCTATCCGATGGTGGTCGGCGAGAAGTTTCGCGCGTCGACGTTCTGGCGCGACGCGGCGGCGCTCGACGTCACCGCGGTCAACCTGATCGGCGCGATGCTCGCGATCCTCGAGAAGCAGCCCATCGATCTGTTCGTCCCGGGCGCCCTGCGCACGATCTACGCGGCGCCGGCGCTCGAACCGTCGGCAAACCGCGCGTTCGAAGCGCGCTTCGGCGTGCGCATCGTCGCCGGCTTCGGCATGTCGGAGACGACCTTCGGGACGATCGAGACGCCGACGTCGCGGAACAAGGCCGGCAGCATCGGCCGCGCGCGCCAGCATCCGGCGGGACTCGTGCGCAACGACCTGCGCATCGTGACGCCCGAGGGTGCGGTTGCGCGTGACGGCGAGGTCGGCGAGCTGCAGTTCCGCAACCCGGCGATGACGCCGGGCTACTGGAACGCACCTGAGATCACCGCGCGTACGCTGGCCGACGGCTGGCTGCACACCGGCGATGCCGGCTACGTCGATCCCGACGGCGACGTGATCCTGGTCGGGCGCTACAAGGAGATGATCCGGCGCCGCGGCGAGAACATCGCGCCGCGAGAGGTCGAGGACGTGCTCGTCGAGCATCCGGCCGTGCGCGACGCGGCGGTGATCGGTGTTCCGTCGACGCTTTCCGAGGAGGATGTGGTGGCCTGCGTGATCCTCGAAGCCGGCCGGAGCGCCGACGAAGCGGAGCTGCGCGGGTGGTGCGCGCAGCGCCTCGCGCCGTACAAGGTGCCGCTGCGGGTCGTTTTCCGCGACGCGTTTCCGCTCACGCCGACGATGCGGGTCGCCAAGGACCGCTTGCGCGCCGAGGTGTTGCCGCTGCTGGCGCAGGGAGCGCCGACGTGAAGCGCACGCCGAACGTCGAGAACCGCACGCTCGAGGTCGTTACCCCGATCGCGGTCAGTCGTGCTCCCCGGATGAAGGAAGGGATCGTCGACCAGCTGCGCCGGCTGATCCTCGAAGGGAAGCTCGCGCCGGGAACGGTGCTGCGCCAGGAGCATCTCGCGCGCCAGCTCAGCGTCAGCCGCACGCCGCTGCGCGAAGCGCTCGGCACGCTCGAACAAGAAGGCTTCATCACCATCGCGGCCTCCGGCGCCGCGTCGGTCGTCGCGCTCGACGACCGCGACGCGCGCGAAATCATGGACGTGCGCGAGATGGTCGACGGCCTGGCCGCGCGGATCGCCGCAACCCGCGGCTTGCCGGCCGATATCGACCGCGAACTCGCCGCACTGGCGACCGAGATGCGCGCGATGGCACCGCGCGACAAGCACCGCTATCTGGTCGCCAACGCCGACTTCCACGCCAAGATCGTCGAGGCAACCGGTCACAACCGGCTGCAAACGTTCATCCCGCTGGTGCGCATGTCGTCCGAAGTCGTCTACATGCGCATGCAAGGTCAAGAGCGCCGGCTGTCGGTCTCGGCCAGCGAACACACCCGCATCTTGGATGCGATTCGTTCCGGCGACGGCGTTGCCGCCGAGCGGCTCGCGCGCGAACACGTCCGCAACGCCGCCGACCACTGGCTACAGGGAGAGGAAGCCGACGGATGCCCTTCGTTCGAGTCAACGATCTAGTCGTCCACTACGACCTCGCCGGGCCGGCCGGCGCACCGATCGTCGCGATCGGAAACTCGCTCGGCACGTCCTTCCACATGTGGGACGACAACGTCGCCGCACTCTCGGAGCGGTATCGCGTGTTGCGGCACGACATGCGCGGCCACGGCCTGACCTCGGCATCCGCCGACCCTGCGCGCACCTCGATCGACATCCTGACCGGCGACCTGGTCGGCCTGCTCGACGTGCTCGGCATCAACCGCGTGCGCTATGTCGGCCTCTCGATCGGTGGAATGATCGGCCAGCACTTCGCGGCGACGCATCCCGATCGCGTGGAAGCGGTCGTGCTGTGCGCGACCGGCAATCAGCTCGGGTCGCCCGAGCTGTGGAACACGCGCATCGCGACCGTCGAGGCCGGTGGCCTGGAGGCGATCGCCGACGGGACGATGGAACGCTGGTTCACCGAGGAGACCCGGCGCGAGCGCGCCGACACGGTCGCCGGGATCCGCACCATGTTGACGCGGACCTCGCAGTCGGGCTACCTGGGCGGTTGCGCCGCGGTGCGCGACGGCGACCTGCGCGCCGACGATACGCGCATCACCGTGCCAACGCTGATCATCTCCGGCACGAACGACGCCGCCGCGCCGCCCGCCGCCGGCGAGGCGATCCATGCGGCGGTCCCCGGCTCGCAGCTCGTCGTGCTCGAGAACGCCGCGCACATCCTCAACATGGAGCATCCGGCCCGCGTGGACGAGCTGATCCTCGGCTTCTTCGCGGATCCCGCACGCGGCGCGGTCGGAGCTCGCGCATGAGCGACCTCTACGACGAAGGGCTCTCCGTGCGGCGCTCCGTCCTCGGCGACGCCCACGTCGACCGTTCGCTGCATAACGCCACCGACTTCAACCGCGAGTTCCAGACGCTGGTCACCGAGTACGCGTGGGGGACGATCTGGACGCGGCCCGGGCTCGAGCGCCCGACCCGCAGCCTGCTCGTCCTCGCGATCACCGCCGCGATGGGACGCTGGGAAGAGTTTCGCCTGCACCTGCGCGCCACGCGCAACTCCGGCGCGACCCGCGAACAGGTCAAAGAGACGTTACTGCAGCTCGCGGTCTACGCCGGTGTTCCG
>JBEKAU010000068.1:0-8722 GCA_050015755.1 Vulcanimicrobiaceae bacterium
GGCGACCTGCGCGTCGCTCCACGGCGCACCGCTCGCGGTGGGCTTGGGCACGCTCGCGCCGAGCGTACGGTCGACGGCCGACGCCGGCCTCCCGGCGAGGACGGCGATCAGCGCGGCCACGAGCGCCGCTGACTTCGAGAGGGTGTTCACGTCAGGCTCGTCCTACCGCCCAGCGGCTTGCGAGCCCTTGCGGTCACCGCGTGTGCGCGAACCGATGTGCTCGGAGCGTACGCATCGAGAACGGCGCTCGCACGTGCGGCGCGGGCGGCAGAAACGCGATCCCGGCAGCCACGCCGGCAGCATGGCGCGCCACGGACGACGTCCCGGCCGTCGCCGTCGTCGACTGAAGCGCCTGCATCGTCGTCGTGGTTGCCACGAGCTCGAGCTGGCCGGTGGCGGGGTCGTAGCCGTTCTGTGTCTCCACATCCACGGCGCACAGCATGCCGATCGAAGCGTCGTACCGCGTCGTGTCCTCGACGATGACGTTCCCGGAGATCGGATCGACTTGCGTATCGACCGTCTCGATCGCTTCCGCGCTCGCCGGTAAACCGGCGCCGAGCGCGCACTGCGCAGGGACGGGCTTCACGCCGTGATCGGTGACGGTGATGCTGCGGGCGTTCTGCGTCGGACCGGCGGGATACCACAGGGGGACGTTGGTCGGACTCGGCAGCGGCAACGGTAAGGCCGTTCCATTCGCGGCGGCATAGGGAATCACGTAGCTTCCGGCAACGGCGATCGGCGCGCCAACGCTGATGCTCTGCGCGTAGGGACCACCGGTCGGGAGCGGGGAGATGAGTTCCGGCGGCGGCGACGGCTCGACCCCGGAGGTCGTATAGGTCGTCGCCAACCCAGCCGGCTGGACCATCTCACTGAGCTGCGCCGAGTACCCGTCGGTCCCGCTCGCACTCGCGGCGATGGTCATGCCGCCACGCAGCCACGTCTGCGTCTCCGACTCCGTGATCGTCGCGGTCGCACCGTAGGTGGTCTCCACGTCGCTTTCCTGAAGCTGCAGCGTCATGTCCGGCGAGAGCGTCGCATTCTCAGCCGGGAAGGCTTGCAGGAGCTCGGGCATCGGCCACACCGTGGTCGTGCTGCTCGTGTCCGCGTCGGTCTGGTTCGAGCCCGTTTGGACGATATCGTCGTTCTCGACCGTGCCGACCAGTTGCAGTGCGAGCACACCGTTCTCCGAGGCGAGTTGCTCGTATGCGTCCTGCGTCGTCTGATACGACGAATACGACGAGTTGGCGCCGCTCAGCGTCGTCACCGTGTGCACGTCGGCGAGCCCGGATCTCCCCGCGTAGGTGGCACCGGCCGTGACCGAGGTCGTCTGCGTGAAGCTCGCGAGGACGATCGTCGTCGGGCTCGGCTGCGGCGTCGCACCGCTCTGCGGGCCGCCCACGCCGTTCCCGGGGATGGTGACCTGCTCGTCCTGGGTCATCGTGTACGTCGCCGTCGTTCCCACGCCGGTGAAGCCGACGGAGTTGAAGGAGGGTGTCGGCGCGGGCGCCGAGGGCGCGACGCTCGAGCCGCCCCCGCCGCCTGAACACGCCGCGAGCCCGCCCAGCGCGAGAACACCGAACCAGGCGAGCGATCGAACACCCTGTCTCATGGCCGGCCGCTTCGGGGAGCCGAGCATCCGTCCCTAGCCCGAACCTGCTAGACGGTCAGGCGGTAATGCGAACGAATGTAGTAAGGAATTGTTAAGAACACTCTAAGCGTTGATAGAGGCTGTTCTCGCTATCTTCACAGCCGAGATGTGCAGCTACCGCTTTGTCGTCCGGCTTATCGGATCGTTTGTTGCGTTGCTCTTCGCGACGGGATGCGGGGGAGGCGGGACGTCCAGCGTGCCGACCTCAACGGCACGAGAGATGGTGGCCGCGACGCCGACGCCGGAACCGGTAACCGGCACGGATGACTGGTCGATGTTCGCGCACGACATGACCCGCCGCGGGCTGCAGACGCAGTGGACGGGAATCTCGCAATCGACCGTCGCCGGCCTGCAGCTTCGCTGGTCGTATACGACCCCGTCCGGCGGCGGCTATCAGGCCGGACCGATCGCCGTCGACGGCACGATTTACGCCGCCGACAACCACGGCGTGGTGGTCGCGCTCGATGCCGTTAAGGGGACCGTGAAGTGGACGTATTCGCTGGGCAGCGGTGCCGCCGCGACGCCGTTCCTCGATGGGAACCTGCTGTTCGTCGGAACGGACTGGCAGTATGGAAAGATCGTGGCCCTCGACGCCGCCAACGGCGCCGTCGTCTGGTCGCAGGAGCTCAACGGTGGCCTGCGCGGCGGCCCGCTGGCGCTCAACGGAACGCTCTACGTGCCCGTCTCAATCGGCGATCCGCCATATTGCATGGCCGGGGGCGTCTACGCGTTCGACGAGCAGACCGGCGCGCCAGGCGGCGCGAGCTGGCTCACCGTCGCAAGTCCGCCCAACGGCGGTGGCGGCGGCGGTGTATGGTCACCGTTGAGCTACGACGGAACGCGCATCGTCTTCGGGTCGGGCAACACGTGCACGGTCTCGCCGACAACCTCGAACGCAATCGTCGCGATGAGCCCGGCGTTCGTCACTCAGTGGGACATTCCGACGGCCGACCCGCTCAGCGATGACGACGTCGGCGCGGGAACGCTGATCGACACGAATGACGTCGGGTACACGGTCGGCAAGAACGGCACGGCCTATGCGGTCAACGTCGCGACCGGGACGCTCGCGTGGACCCACGTTCTCCCGGCATCCGACGGGTTCGGCGGCATCGACACGCCCGGTGAGACCGATGGCACCTTGTTCGTCGCAACCGGTGCGTTGACCGATCCCACCGCGTCGAGTACGCCGGGCGGCGAGCTGTTCGGTCTCTCGCCGCAGACCGGCGCGACCAAGTGGAGCATCATCACCCAAACTGAGATCAAGAGTTCGGTCGTCTCGCTCTCGGATCTCGCTTTCGCTGAACTCGACAACACGATCAACGCGCTCGATCCCACGAACGGCAAGGTACTCTGGAGCTACCAATCCGCCGGCGACTTCGACGCGTCGTCTCCCGCGATCGTGCCGAGCGGGTTATACGCGGCCGACATGTCGGGCACGATCTACGCCTTCGGGCTCCCGTCGAACAGTGCGACCGCGACGCGGCGGCGGACGATCGCCGAGCGCGTCTGGAGTTCGCCCAATGCCATCGTCCCGCCGAAGTTTCGGACGAAGGGGCCACCGGCCTACTGCACGGACGAGACGCGATCGACCCTAAAGCGCTCGGATGCGCACGCCCTCGCGGTACGATCTCAGTAGATCGTTGCGAAGGGGCGCTGGGTGGCGTGGGCCTCTTCGAGGATGGTCATCCAGGCGATGTTGTTCCAACGCGGGTTGGTCAGCCAGCTGACGTTCTCGAGCGGGAGTTTCGCGAGCATGACGTCGATCGACTCGAGGACGGTGACCGCCGGCGTGAAGCCCAGTGCTTGCGACATCTTCAGGTTGGTCATCCGGTAGTCGCGCACGATCTTCGGCAACGGGGCCTCTTCGAGCGTGACGACGCGTCCGTGCAACGAGAGCGAACCGGCAGCCAGCATCGCGAGCTGGCGCACTTGGTAGTTCTCTTGCATGACGTTGAAGATCTCGCCCCGCACGCGCTCGAGCGGCGCGTTCAGACAGACGATGTGCGCGCGCGCGACGTCGCTCACGTCGACGAGCGGGCGCCATTGCCAACCGCCGCCGTGCAAATAGAGCTTGCCGACCGTGACCGCGTCCTTGAGAAAGGTGTTGACGACGAGGTCGAAGCGCATCCGCGGCGACCAGCCGTAGACGGTGCCTTGGCGCAAGATCGTCGGGCCGAAGCGCTCGTCGGCGAGCCGCAGCAGCGCGTCCTCGCCGTACTTCTTCGAGATCGAGTACGCGCCGCGCGGCTCGACCGGGGTGCGCTCGTCGAACATCCCCGGACCGATCCCGTCGTAGACCGATGCCGACGAACCGAAGACGAAGCGCGCGATGCCGCGCCGCTTGCACGCCTCCGCAAGCCGCTCGGTCGCGACCGCATTCATCTGCCAGTTGGCCTCGGGGTTGTACTCCGCGGTCGGGTCGTTGGAGAGCCCAGCCAGGTGCGAGACGCCCTCGATGCCCTCGAGCCAGGCGTCGTCCCAGGCTCGCACGTCGCCGGCGATCGCCTCGAGCCGCCCGTCGGCCTCGTCGGCCATGCGGTCGAGGGCGGCCGAGCCGAAGAAGAAACGGTCGACGACCCGAACGGTGTCGCCGCGATCGAGAAGCTGGCGGCAGAGCTCGAGGCCGATGTATCCTCCGCCGCCGGTGACCAGGACGTGCATGCGACCGACCCACTACGGCAGCGGAGCGGAAACTTCCGGCGCGCCGGGCGGTATTCGTCGGTAGGATGGCGGTGCAGTCACTCCCCGAGCCCTCGGACGAACGGCTCGTCCAGGCGGTCCTCGCCGGCGATCGCGACGTCTTCGGCGTCCTCGTCGAGCGCTATAAGCGGGGGATCGGCGCGTTCATCGGCGCCAGCGTCCGGCCCAGCTCCGACGTGGCCGACCTGACCCAAGAGACGTTCCTGCGCGCCTACGCGCACCTGGGGACCTTCAACCCGGACCTGGGCCGCTTCTCGACCTGGCTGTACCACATCGCGCGCAACGTCGTGCGCACGTTCCTGGGGCGCTCGCTGCGCCGGCCGGCGCTGGCCGAGCTGGGCGAGGAACAGACCCTCGAGAACACGCTGGCCGACGTCTCCCGCGAGGCCGACCCGGCCGGCGGCGTGCTGCGGGCCGAGGCCGAGGCCGAGGTCCGCGCGGCGCTGGCCGAGCTGCCGGAGCGCACCCGCACGATCTTGGCGCTGCGCTTCTACGACAACATGGACTATCAGGCGATCGCGACGACGATGGGGCTCTCGCTGGGCAACGTCAAGACGCTGATCCATCGCGGCAAGTTGGCGTTGGCGCACAAGTTGCGCGAGCGCGAGGCGGCCGCCCAGGGAAACTCGCCGACCCGGGCACTCCGGGCAGCACTCGGGGGCTTCGGTGAGCTGCAGCTCGTCTGAGGCGCTGTTCGAGCGCTACTTGGACGGTACGCTCACACCCAGCCGGCGCGCACGCGTGCGGGCGCACTTGCGCACCTGCGGCCGCTGCACCGGCGTGTTCGAGGAGCTGCGCGTCGTCGACGCCCTGCTGTCCGCGCCGACGGCGCCCGAGCTGCCGCCGAACTTCACCTTCGCGACGATGGCCGAGGTACGCGCGTTGCCGCGGCCGCAGGTCAGCTCGCCGCCGCTGCTCGCGTACCTGGTATGCTACCTGGTCGCAGCGTGGCTGGTGATCGGCGCGGCATTCTGGGTCGAGAACCCGACGATGCGCGTACTCGGCGGTGCGGCGCTGGGTATCAGTCGCCAGGCGGCACGCGCACTGGGCGGGCTCGCGCACGCGGCCGGACGATTCCTCGGCGACGCCGGCACGCTGGGCGTCATCTTCTCGCTGGCACTGACGATCGGCATCGCGGTCGCACTGGCACTCGTCGTCGGCGTCGCGCTCGTGCGGCCGCGGATCGCGGCCCGGTTGCGCTCGTGAGTGCGCGCCTGCTCGCGCTGCTGGCGTTCTTCCTCGCGCTCACCGGTCTCGCACAAGCGCAGACCGACACGCGCGGCGAAGACGGCGGTGAGACGCGCGTCTTCCAGAGCGTCTACGTGCCGCCCGGCGAGGTCGTGCACGGCGATGTCAACGTCGTTTTCGGCGACGCGCAGATCGCCGGGATCGTAACCGGCAATTGCAATGCGGTGTTCGGCACCTGTGCGGTGGTCGACGGCGGCCAGCTGGGCGGCCAAGTCAACAGCGTGACCGGCGATGCGGTGCACGCCTTCATCCCGTGGACGAGCCGTCGCCCCGACGCCCCGTTCGCCGAACAGGATCGCGCGTTGATGGTGCGACTCGCCTCGAGCGCGATCGTGCTGCTGTTCTTTTTGCTCTTTCCGTTGCGCATGCGGGTCGCGCTCGACCGCGTCGAGCGGCATCCGGCGCTGGCCGCCGCAACCGGCGTCTTCGCGCTGTTGGCGCTCGTCCCGATCGCGATCGTGTTGTGCATGAGCCTGATCGGCATCCCGCTGGTGCCGGTCGAGCTGCTCGCGGTGCTGGGCGGCATTTGGCTCGGGACGGGGGCCATCGCGCTCTTGATCGGTCGCCGGCTGTGCGAGCTGGTCATGCCGACGATGACGCCCTCGCCGCTGGTCGCGCTGATCTTGGGCCTGGTCGTCATCTCAGCCGCCGAGACGGTGCCGATCCTGGGCTGGGTCGTCAGCGCGCTGATCTGGCTGGTCGGCTTGGGGGCGGCGATCCTCGCGTTCATGCGCTCGACGAATATCGAGAACACCGTGCAGCGTGCCCCGATCGGCGGCCCGCCGATGCGCATGGGCTAAACAGGGTGGTCCGACCGCGCCGCGAAGGACGCTCGCTCCTGACATTCCACTCGTAGAGAGGTAGCCTGTGGGCCTGGTCGTGACCGGCATTTCCCAGAACGGCGATATCACCGCGCTCGAAGCCGCGCTGCGCTCGGCCGGTCTCCCACTCGATCCGCTCCAGCTGATCGGCCCCGACGATTCGACCCAGGGGCAAGCATCGGTGCGCGGGCTCGCCGATCCGGGTCTCATGACCGGCGCCGGTCAGGGGACGGGCGTCCCGGGCATCAACACCAACGTGCCGACCCCGGGCGGTTACGACACGCGGTTCTTCCGGAACGAAACGTTGAGCGACCGGCTCGGTGATCTCGAGATCCCCGACGACGAGGTCGACAACTATATCGAAGCGCTCGAGGCAGGGCGCAGCGTCGTGGCGTATTTCGCACACGCGGAGAACATCGACAACGTCACCGCGATCTTCCGTGCCGGCGGACTGGCGAAGGTCAAGACCTTCTAGTCCTGCGCTCAACGATCGCGACCTACTTCGTCGCGGCAATGGAACGCGTCGACGCGCCGAGCAGCGCGTCGACGACGCGCTCCTGCTGAGCTGCGGTCAACTCCGCGTACATCGGCAAGGAGAGCTCGCGTTCGGCGATCATCTCGCTGTGCGGGAAGTCGCCGCGCGCGTAGCCCAGTGACGCGAACGCCGGCTGAAGATGGCAGGGGCCGGGATAGTGGACGTTCGTTTCGATGCCGGCGCGCATGAGGGCCTCGCGCACGCGATCCCGCTCATCGACAAAGACCGGGTAGATGTGGTACACGTGCTCGACGTCGGCCGGCACATGGGGACGTTCGACATCCGAGAGCAACGCGTCGTAGCGCGCGGCGGCGGCACGCCGGCCGGCGTTCCAACCGTCCAGATAGGGCAGCTTCACCCCCAGCACCGCGCCCTGGATGCCGTCCATGCGATAGTTGTAGCCGATCATCTCGTGGACGTAGCGCCGCTCGGACCCGTGGCTGCGTAAGAGCCGCATCGTCCGTGCCAGTGCGGCGTCGTTCGTCGTCACCGCACCGCCCTCTCCGTAGGCGCCGAGATTCTTACCGGGATAGAAGCTCCAGCACGCGGTCCCGCGCGCGCCGACCCGGCGGCCGCGGTAACGCGCACCGTGTGCCTGCGAGGCGTCTTCGATCACCGCGACGCCACACCGCGCGGCGAGCGCATCGATTTCGTCCATCGGTGCCGGCTGACCGAACAGGTGCACCGGGACGATCGCCTTCGTGCGCGGCGTGATCGCGGCTTCGATCGCGGCGACGTCGATTGCATAGTCCGGCTCGCGCACGTCGACCAGGATCGGCCGCGCCCCGCAGTACGCGATCGCTTCGAGCGTCGCAACGAAGGTGTTGGCCTGCGTGATCACCTCGTCGCCCGGCCCGACGCCATGGGCGAGCAGCGCCAGGTGCAACGCGTCCGTTCCCGAGCCCAGCGCCACGGTCTCGCCCGCTTCACAATAGGTCGCGAAGGCCCGTTCGAACGCCTCGACCGCGGGGCCAAGCACGTAACTACGCTGCATGAGCACCGCGTCGATGGCCGTGCGCACCTCACCGGCGATTGGCGCGTATTGCGCACCCAGGTCGAGGAAGGGAACGTTTTCCACGGTGGTCGGATCCTCTTTAGCGGACGGGAAGGGAAGAAGTCAGCGGCTCGAACGCGCCTCCGCGCTTCAACGAGCGATTCGCGGCGTCGAGCACGCGAACGACGGTCAGGCCATCGGTCGCGTCCGCGCGCGGTCGCTTCCCATGCACGATCGCGGCATAGAAGTCTTCGGCGAGCTTGCTCAATGCCTCCCGCCCGTCGATCGCCGGTGCGATCATATCGCCCGTGCGGTACGACACCATGCGCAGCGCGTTGGACGCCGGATCGGGGTTGAACTCGACGCCCTTGTCGTAGATTCGAACTTTTTCGCTCGGCTCGACGTCGTCCCAGACGGCCATGCGCCGCGCGCCCGAGATCATCAAGCGCCTCACTTTGAGCGGGGAGAGCCACGAGAGGTGCAGGTGCGCGAGTGCTCCCGACGGATAGCGCAACGTCACGAACGCGACCTCGCTGTGATCACCCTTGACGTGACTGGCTCCGACGGCGGCGACCTCGAGCGGAGCCTCACCCAGCAGGTGGTTCACGATCGAGACGTCGTGCGGTCCCAAGTCGTCGATCACGCTCGCCGTCTGCTGGAACAGTCCCAAATTGATGCGCACCGAATCGAGATAGAAGATCTCGCCGAACGCACCCTCGAGGAAGAGCGCCCGGAGCTTCTCCACGGCGCCCGTGTACAAGCAGGTGTGGTCGACC
>JBEKAU010000069.1:0-8669 GCA_050015755.1 Vulcanimicrobiaceae bacterium
GCCTTCGGCGCGTGGGTCGTGGCGGCGTGGACGGCAGCCGCCGCCGCGGGATGGGCGGCGGCTGCCGTCCCCTTCGCCGCGCCGCGGGGAGTGGCGGCACGGGAGGGCGGCTGGAAGCGGACGGGGACGGGTGCCATCAGCCGATCGACCGGATGAATTCTTTGACGATGCCGTTGTCGGCTTTGCGCTGCTCCATCGCGACGTCGCGCAGGGTGTTGGACTCGCGCAGGATCTCCGAGCGCTCCGAGGTGACCTCGTCGAACTGCTGGGACTGGGCCTGCAGTTGGAGCTGGAAGGTCATCTGCTGGGCTTCGAGTGCCTCGGTCGCGCCGAGGTAGCCGCCGTTGATGAGGTTCTGGTAGCTGTTGCTGGCGCCGCCGACCGTGCTGGCGCCGCTCTGCCCGAGCGCCCCCATGATCCCGCCGCCGATCGCACTGACGGGGTTGCCGAAGATCGACCCTTGGGCCGCGCCGCTGACGGCGCCGCCGATCGTGCTGAGCAGGCCCATCGCCGGTCTCTACTCGTCGCTCCCGCCGGAGCCGGCCGGCGAGGGCGCGATGTCGCGCGTGTCGTTCTCGTTGGCTTTCTGCATCGGCTGGTACTGGGGCAGGCTCAGGGTGAAGCCGCTGCCGGCGGACCCGCCGCTGCCGCCGCTGCCGCCGAGCAGCATCTGCGCGAGCCCCTGGAGGGCGTTGACCAGCGAAGAGCCGCTGGCGCCCGAGGAGCCGGCGGTACCCAAGGAACCGGTCGTGCTCGCCCCGTCGATCGAGTTGAGCAGGCTGGCCGAGCTGC
This sequence comes from Vulcanimicrobiaceae bacterium, assembly GCA_050015755.1. Classification (GTDB taxonomy): domain Bacteria; phylum Vulcanimicrobiota; class Vulcanimicrobiia; order Vulcanimicrobiales; family Vulcanimicrobiaceae; genus Vulcanimicrobium. The sequence goes on from JBEKAU010000069.1 coordinate 793, forward strand.
CTTGCCCCAGGATGGTGGGGGTGATCATCGACGAGCCGCCCGCCTGGCCGCTCGCCTGGGCGTAGCCGGGGTGGTGGAAGGCACCGGCCGCCTGGAATCCGGCGCCGGCGTTGAAGTGTGTGTCCATTGCGCCGCTCCCTCACGCCGACCGGCCGCGTTGACAAGGGTCTGGGCGTGGTCTACCATAAGTCGGTTGGCATGGGGTCTCTCCGCGCGGGGGGCCTCGTTCTATGGTATGGGTTCTTCACTGGTTATCGATGTCGGGTCGCTGCTGTTCGCAGGGCGCCCGATTGCCCTCGACGAGCACGTCGAGGTCCCGCCGTTCTCCTCGTTCACGTTTCCGCAGCCGGCCCACGTTCGGCTGGACCTGAAGCGCGTCGACCGGGGCTTGCAGATCGACGGGACCATCGAGGTGGACGTCGCGAGCACATGCGACCGGTGCCTCGAGGACGCCGTCTCGCCGCTGCGGGTCGACGTCGAGGAGCGCTTCGATCCGCCCAGCGAATCGAGCGATCCGTTCGGGGAGAACAACGTCCTGAGCGGCACGTCGCTGGACGTAAGCGATCTGGTTCGACAACTGGTCGACAGCGCGCTACCGATGATCTGGACGTGCACGGAAGACTGCCGCGGACTATGCGAGTTCTGCGGCCGGAGCAAGAACGCGGACGGCGGGTGCACCTGTCCGACCGCGACGACGGAAGGCGATCATGGCGAACCTCAAATGGAAGACCCCTCGTTCGAAGACCCGTAGCCGGCGCGCTGCGAACTGGAAGCTCGATGCCGTCACGACGGTGGAGTGCCCCCAGTGCCACCAGCCGAAGCGGCCGCATTTCACGTGCGCATTCTGCGGCACGTACGACGGCCGTCAGGTCATCGAGCCGAAGGATGACCACGCCGGCCACAGTCACGGCTAGTCTGTCGCTGCGTTGACGAACACCGGCGTCCGGATCGCTGGGGTCGGGCATTTCGTCCCCGAGCGCGTGCTCACCAATGCCGATCTCGAGCGGATGCTCGACACTTCGGACGAGTGGATCACGAGCCGGACCGGCATGAAGGAACGGCACACCGCCGGTCCCGATCAGCCGACCAGCGACCTCGCGCTCGGAGCCGCGCAGCGTGCCCTCGAGAACGCGGGGCTCGCGGCGTCGGATCTGGACTGCGTCATCGTCGCGACCGTGACGCCCGATTACGCCTTTCCCGCGACGGCCTGCGTCCTGGCCGCCAAGCTCGGCGTGCCGGGGACCGCGGCGTTCGACATGGAGATCGGCTGCAGCGGCTTCATCTACGGCCTGACCGTCGCCGCCAGCCTGGTCCGCAGCAACGTCTTCCGGCGCGTGCTGCTCGTCGGCGCTGAGGAACTCACACGGCTGGTCAACTACGAGGATCGCGGCACCGCGATTCTCTTCGGCGACGGCGCCGGTGCGGTCGTGCTCGAGCGCAGTGAGATCGACTGTTTCCTCGGCGCGGAGCTCGGGTCGGACGGTTCGCGCCCGCAGGATCTGCTCTTGCCGTTCAGCGGAACGGCGCATCCTCCGTTGACCGCGGCGGACATCGAGCAGAAGAAGAACACGATCGTCATGAACGGCCGCGAAGTCTTCCGGTTCGCGGTCACCAAGATGATCGATTCGACCAACATCGCGCTCGACAACGCCGGCATCAAACCGAGCGAAGTCACCTGGCTGATCCCGCATCAGGCCAATCGCCGCATCATCGATGCCGCCGCCAAACACCTCGATCTGCCCGCCGATCGCGTGGTCATCAACATCGACCGCTACGGCAACACCAGCGCCGCGTCGATCCCGATCGCGCTCGCGGAAACCGTCGCCGCCGGCAAGCTCCACGACGGCGACATCATCCTGTTCGTCGGCTTCGGCGCCGGCTTGAGCTGGGGCGCCGTCGCCTGGCGCTGGTCAAACGGACATAACGGTAAACGATGATGGACCGAGCGACGAAAAATCGTGCCGTGATCCGGTGTTCCATGCGAGGTCGGACCCGGGGGCCCCACGCTTTGCGTGGGGGGCGCGCAGCCTGGGGCGGAGCGCCTTTGAACCAAGGGGTGCACTAACCATGCGGGTGGGGGTCGTGTTTCCGGGACAAGGTTCGCAGCAAGTCGGCATGGGTGTCGACGCGGCGAAGACCTATCCAGCTGCGGCGCAGTGTTTTGCGGCGGCGAAGACGGTGCTCGGGTATGATCTGCTCGCGCTGTGCGAACGTGGGCCCGATGAGAAGTTGCGCGAGACGCGCTATTCGCAACCGGCGATCTACGTCGCGCACGTCGCGCTGGCGCGGGCCGTCGGCGAAGTGCTCGACCCGGTCGCCTCGGCCGGGCACTCGTTCGGCGAGTTCTGCTCGCTCACACTCGCCGGTTCGCTGACGTTCGAGACCGCGCTGGCGCTGGTAAACGATCGCGGCCTGGCGATGCAGCGGGCGGCGGAAAAGGCACCCGGTGCGATGGCCGCGGTGCTGGCCCTGGACGTGGACGCGCTGCGCGACGCGGTCACCGAAGCGGTCGATCGCGGCACCGGGCGCGTGCAGCTCGCGAACTTCAACGCGCCGGGCCAGATCGTCATCAGCGGCGATGCGGCCGCGGTGCGCGTCGCCGGCGAGCTGGCGATGGAGCGGGGCGCCAAGCGCGTCATCCCGCTCAACGTCTCGGGCGCCTGGCACAGCACGCTCATGGACCCGGCGCGCGACGAGTTCGCGCCGCACGTGCGGGCCGCGACCGTCATGCTGCCGCGCTTCACCGTGATCTCCAATGTCGATGCGAAACCGTATGAGGACGTCGAGCAGATCAAGACCAATCTGATCCGCTCCGTCACCGACGAAGTGCTCTGGCACGACGTCGCGCTCGCACTGGCCGCGATGCAGCTCGACCTGATCGTCGAATTCGCCGCCTCGCCGGTGCTCGCGCCGATGATGAAGCGGGTCGAGGGCGCCCCCAAGGCGATGACGGTCTCCGACGCGGCCGGCGTCGAGAAGCTCCGCGCGCTGCTCGCGCCGGCGTCCGTCTCGTGACCGGGAAGGTCGCCGTGGTGACCGGTGCCAGCCGCGGCATCGGTCGCGCCATCGCGGTCGACCTCGCGCGCGCCGGCGCCGACCTCGCGCTGATCGGCCGCGACGAGGCCGCGTTGGCCCAGACGTCGACGGCTTGCCGCGAGGCGCGGGCGGCGGCCAAGGTCGCCGTCGTCCCCTGCGACGTCACCGATCAGGCGGCCGTCGATGCCGCCATCGCCGGCATTTTGGCCGACTTCGGCCGGATCGACGTTGCGGTGGCGAACGCCGGCCAGTCGATCGACGGCCTGATCCTGCGCTTCAAGGCCGCCGACCTGGACCGCTTGCTCGACGTCAACCTCAAGTCGGCCTTCTACCTGTGCGCCGCCGTCGCCAAGCCGATGATGAAGCAGCGCGGCGGCTCGATCGTCCTGGTTTCCTCGATCGTGGGCTTGGCCGGCAACGCCGGCCAAAGCTCCTATGCGGCAACCAAGGCCGGCTTGCTGGGCCTGGCAAAGTCGTTGGCGAAGGAACTCGGGTCGCGGGGGATTCGGGTCAACGCGGTCGCTCCCGGTCTCATCGAGACCGCGATGACCGCCGAGATGCCGGGCCCGGCGCGGGAACACTACCTGCGCTCGATTGCCCTCGGCCGCGCCGGTGCGCCCGAGGACGTCGCGCCCGTCGTCACCTTCCTCGCCTCAGACTCCGCCCGCTATGTTTCCGGCCAGACCGTGGTCGTGGACGGCGGATATCTCACGTAACCACGCGCCTCTAGCAACCTTCAGGAGAAACGGAACAAGCATGGCTGCGGATACCTTCGAACGCGTCAAGAAGATCATCGTCGAGCAACTCGGCGTCGAGGAAAACGAAGTTACGCCCGAAGCGTCGATCACCGACGACCTCGGCGCGGACTCGCTCGACCAAGTCGAGCTGGTGATGGCGTTCGAGACCGAGTTCGGCATCGACATCCCCGATGAAGAGGCCGAGAAGATCAAGACGGTCGGCGACGCCGTCACCAAGATCGACACCGTCGCAGCGGCCAAGGACGCATAGTGGCTTCACGTCCCGTGAAGCCGTCCCGTTCGGGCTTCGCCCGAGCCGCCTGAAACAAGGAACATGCTCGAGGCCCTTTCCGAGCGCTTAGGCGCGATCTTCGACCGGCTGGCGAACCGCGGCCGACTCTCCGAGTCGGACGTCAACGACGTGCTGCGCGAAGTTCGTATTGCGCTGCTCGAGGCCGACGTCGCGCTTCCCGTTGCCAAGGCGTTCGTCGCCTCGATCAAAGAGAAGGCCGTCGGCTCCGACGTCCTGACCTCGCTCACGCCGGCGCAGACGGTCGTCAAGCTCGTCTACGACGAGCTGGTCGAGCTGATGGGCGGCGCCGAGGCGCGGCTGCGCTACGCCGACGCGCCGCCGACGATCTACCTGATGGTCGGCCTGCAGGGTTCGGGCAAGACGACGCACGCGGGTAAGCTCGCGCTGCGCTTGAAGGAGCAGGGTCGCCGCACGCTGCTCGTCGCTGCCGACGTCTATCGTCCGGCCGCCATCGATCAGCTGCACACGCTGGGTAAGCAGATCGACGTCCCCGTGTTCGACGAGGGCACGGGAGACCCGGTCAAGATCGCGCGCGACGGCGTCGCCGAAGCCAAGCGGCTCGGGATCCCGACCGTCATCATCGACACCGCCGGCCGGCTGCAGATCGACGAGCGCCTCATGGAGGAGCTCGCGAAGATCAAGGCGGCCGTGACGCCGACCGAGATCTTGTTCGTCGCCGACGCAATGACGGGTCAGGAAGCGGTCAACGTTGCCAAGGCGTTCGATGAGCGGCTCGGCATCACGGGCGTCATCCTCACCAAGATGGACGGCGACGCGCGCGGCGGCGCGGCGCTCTCGATCCACAAAGTCACCGGCGCACCGATCAAGTTCGTCGGCGTCGGCGAGAAGGTAACGGCGCTCGAGCCGTTCCACCCCGACCGGTTGGCTTCGCGCATCCTTGGGATGGGCGACGTCCTCACGCTGATCGAGAAGACGCAGAGCGTCTACTCCGAGCAGCAGGCGGAAGACCTCGCCAAGAAGCTGCGCAAATCGCAGTTCACCCTCGACGATTTCCTCGAGCAGTTGCGCCAAGTGCGCAAGATGGGCTCGATGACGGACATCATGAAGATGATCCCCGGCCTCTCGAAAGCGCTCCCCAACGTCGAGATCGACGAGAAGGACGTCAAGAAGGTCGAGGCCATCATCTGCTCGATGACGCGCCGCGAACGCGAGCGTCCCGAGGTCCTCAACGGTTCGCGCCGCAAGCGCATCGCCAGCGGCAGCGGCACCCACGTATCGGACGTCAACCGACTCGTCAAGCAATTCGAGTCCTCGCGTACGATGATGAAACAGTTGGGCGGCATGAAGAAGGGCCGAATCCCACGACTCCCTCTCGGCATCGGCCGATAAATCCCCAGAACAGAAAGAACGATGGTCAAGATCAGACTCCGGCGCATGGGCGCCAAGAAACAGCCGACGTACCGCTTCGTGGTCGCCGACGTGCGCTCGCCGCGCGACGGTCGATTCATCGAAATCCTCGGCCACTACAACCCCCGTACCGAACCGCGCACGCTCGTCGTCGACGAAGCGAAGGCGAAGGAATGGCTCGCCAAGGGTGCGCAGCCGTCGGATCCCGTCCGCCGACTGTTCGCCGAGCTGGGCCTGTGCGAGCGCGGCCCGATCCCCGAGCAGAAGCGCGCGCCGAAGAAGTCCGCGAGCACCTGACGTGAGCGCCTTCGACGACGAGTTCGGCCTCTTCGGCGACGACGAGGCGGCCTCGGAGGAGGAGCGGCGCTCGACGCTCGGCGCACGGCGTATCGCCTCCGACGAGGCGGCCAGCGACGACATCGAGCCCGAAGACGAACGCCCGCGCCGTGGACGCGGTCCGCGTGAGCGTGGCGGCGCCGGCACGGGCAGCGGCGGACGCCGCGAGCGCACGTATGGTCCCGACCGCGGTGCGCGCAAGGCCGCCGATCCGGTGGTCGCGCAGCAGCGCGCGCTCGACCTGCTCGCGTTCCTGGCTCGCAAGCTCGTCGCGAATCCGAAAGACGTGCTCGTCGAGACCGTGGACACCGAGAAGGGCCCGGTCGTCGAGCTGGTCGTGGTGCAGGAAGATCTCGGCAAGGTGATCGGCCGCAACGGACGCGTCGCGCAAGCGCTGCGGACGCTCGTGCGGGCAAGCGCCGAAGGGCGCATCGCGATCGACATCGTCGCGTTCGACGAAGACGACGTCGAAGCGGAATCGGACATCGAGCACGCCGGTGACGCCGGCGTCGTCGACGACGAGGACTGAGGTCAACGCCGGCAAGCTTGTCGGCGTGTTCGGGTTACGCGGCGAGCTGAAGCTCGACGCCAGCCGCATCGGCAACGACGCGCTGGTCGTCGGCCTTGCCGTGCACGCGCGATTGGCCGACGGCAGCGAACGCGAACTGCGCGTAGGCGCGCTGCGGCTGCATCAGGGCCGGCCGCTGGTCACTTTCGAGGGGATCGGCGATGCGACGGCGGCAGCGGCACTCGTCGGCGCGCGGCTGACGGTGGCGCGCGAGACGGTGCGGATGCGCTCCGATGAATTCTTCGACGACGACTTGGTCGGCTGTACGCTCGTCGATCCCGACGGCACCGCGCTGGGCGAGGTACGCGCCGTCGAGCATCACGGCGTCCAGGACCTGCTGGTCGTCGGACCGCAGCGTGCCATGGTGCCGCTGGTGCGCGCGTTCATCCGCGAGGTCGACCTCGACGCGCACCGCATCGTCGTGAGCCTCCCGCCGGGGCTGCTCGACCCGAGCGAAGCCGAAGACGAAAACGCCTAGCTAGTGCGCGTTGGCGGCGCTGAGGTAGGTCGCGAGGGCGTCGCCGACCGCCTTTTGCATCGCCGCTTCGGGTTTGCCGCGTTCGCTGACGCTCTGGTTCCACAGCGTGACGCCGCCGCAGACGGAAACCTTGAGTCCGAAGGTCGCGCGGGTGGCGCCGAAGCTTGCGCTTTGCGTCGCCAGGGTGCCGGAGATGAGCTTGGTGTTGGGGTGCGCGCTGCAGGCCGCGCTCGCGCTCTCCGCGCGCAACGCGTGCGCGTGTTCGGCGAGCTGCTGCGCAGCCGCGCCACGTAGGCTGGCCGTCGCGTCGCCCCCGATGGGCAGGACGGTGTACTCGTCGGCGTGTTCGGTCGCTGCGCTGGCAACGACCGCCGTGCTCGCCGGACGGGCGGTCGTCGCCGGAGCCGGCGCACCCTGGCCGCCCTTCTTGTGGAAGAGCTTGGCCAGCCCGTTGAGGTTCGCCTCACTGCCGCCCGTCGGGCTCGGCGCCGGTGCCGGTGGTGGCGTCCCGACGTCGGCGAACGCGCGGTTCGCGTACTCCCCGAGCGAGTCGGCCAGATCGACCCCCTGCGCGGCGGCATCGGCGACCGTCGAGATCTGCGCGCTGCGGCTGAAGATGACGATCCCGGTGCCGGTGCTGACGACCTGTTCGACCAGCGAGGCACCGTCGCCGAGCGCCGAGATGAAGCCGCTGACATAATAGTCGGCGCGGCCCTTGCGCGCGGCCTCGAGATAGTCGGAACGTTCGGTGCCCGGCGGCGGCGGGACGACGCTCACCTTCCCGGTGTTCGCCATCTGCTGCGCCATCAGCACGGCTAGTGACGAGAGGGCCTCGCGGTCGATCGAGCTGCCATTGGGGATGAAGGGGAAGACCATCACGACCGGCTTGTTGCTCAGGATCGTGGGGCCGGGCGCGGCAGCCAGGAGCGGAAGACCGAACGACGCGGCGAGCAGGACGACGAGGAAACGACGCACCCCGCAGAATTCGGCGCGCCGGGAGCGATCCCTTACGACGCCAGCGGCAAGCGCTGCTCGCGGCGA
>JBEKAU010000070.1:0-8660 GCA_050015755.1 Vulcanimicrobiaceae bacterium
GCACGACGCGTGCCCCGCGCAGCTCGCGCATCACTCGCCTGCCACAAAGCCCCCCTGTGAAAAGCGCGAATTCCAGCGAATCACCGTGGACAACACAACTTTCTTGTGGATACACACAACCCACGTATTGCGCGAAGAAAAGACGTCGGATACGATGTGAACACGTCAACGCAAGACGACGTGCGAGTGAGCCGAGAGACTCGCTGCGGGGAGTGGAACGACGTGCAGCGCCAGTTGCACGGGGGACGCGATTCCGCGACACGAGTACGACGCTGAACTGGCTAGCGGCACCGCTGGCGAGAGCACGCGCAGATCGACTCTCTGGCGCACGAGGCCGACCGGGTTTCCCGGGCGGCCTCGCTGCATTTCTGCAGGGGCTTGCGCTCCGGGCCGCAGGAGAGTAGGATTCGTCCACGCCGGCTTCGTGCCGGCGGGCGAGTCGCGGGAAGCTCGCCGGTGGATGAGACGGGTTTGGCGGAACTCCGACGGGTCCGTGCCGCCGAGACGAGGTACGACGCCGTCCTGGCCGAGCAGATTGGCGAGGACGAGCGCAGAGCGAATTCCCACGCGGTACGAAGCCGCTCCGGCGCCGAGCGGCTTCGTCGCGTCAGGTCAGCGGAGCGCGCCCGCTAATTTCCGCCCCAGGTGGTGAACGGGGCCGGCTTCGTGTAGGGCGGCCCGACTTCGATCGTCACGTCGAGGTGCTCGGTGAGCTGGATGTCGCGCGGATTGCCGGTGTAGCGGTTACCGTCGACCCAGGTGACGATGTGTTCGCCCTTGCGCGGCTTGGCGCCGGCGACGTCGGTCGACGTGATCGGTTGCCCCCAGACACCGAAGAAATTGCCGAGCGTGAACGAGCGAAAGTTCGGCGACTCGACGTGGATGATGCCGTCGGGCGTGTGGGTGTGCAGCCAGTAGAAGCACTGCCCGACGATCGGGCGGCCGACGTCTTCGGGGATGCCGACCGGTTTGCCGTGGTCGTAGATCACGAGGTGCTGATGGATGTGCAGCACCGAACCTTCCATCTGATCGCAGTGGATGCCCTGAACGGGTTGGCCCGTCGGAACGTCGGCGGCGGCGAAGGTGCCGGTCGCGAGAAGCGCGGCGCAGGTGGCGGCGCCGGAAAAAAATCCCTTTAATATACGCATAATCACACTCGGCTACCCTAACGTTTGATGAAGGGCTTGGCGTTTCGCTTGACCTCGACGGTCGGCTGCATCGTGTTGCTCGCGATCGTCGCCGTCTCCCTCGCCGGATACCTGAGCGGGAGCGCGTCGGTGGAAAGCCAGATCCGCAGCCGCGTCGCGGTTGAGGCGAGTTCTGCCGCCGCCGAGCTCGCTGCCTATCTGGACGCTCGGGTCGAGGAGCTGCGTCAGATGACGACCTCGGCGCTGCAGGAGGCGTCGCTCAAGAGCGCCGACCGCGCCAAGCTGCTCTTCGACTACGCGAACGCCTTCGGGTCGAATCGCTACACCGAGATCGCGATCGTGGATCCTAGCGGACACACGGTGATGGCGAGCACCGGCGCGCCGACGTTCACGCCGACCATCGCCGCCACCCTCGCGGCCGCCACCCGACCCGGCATCCTCGATCTCACCCGCTTCCCCGATCAGTCGCAAGACGTCTTCGTCGTCTACGCGCCGATGATCGACGAGAACGGCAAGCGCTCCGGCACGCTGGTCGGCCGCCTGCAGACGACGGAGCTCGCGGCCCTGCTGCGCTCGGTGCCGATCGACGCCGCGAGCAGCCTGTTCCTCGTACACGGTGACGACGCGCTGGCGACGAACAACGGCGGGCAAGGGCCCGCGCTCGCCGCTGCGGCGCGTGCGATCGAAGCGCACGTGACCGCGGGCCCAGCAGCGCTGAATCTGCGCGTGGTCGGCCTCGCCGATCCGCGCGTCGCCCTTGCGCCGGTGACGCAGCTGGCACTGCGCTCGTTCGTTGCCGGCCTGCTCGTGCTCGTCCTGGCTCTGCTTGCGACCGCCGCGCTCACACGGCGGATTGCGAAGCCGCTGCGCGCGCTCGTCGATGCGGCCGGACGGCTCACCGCGGGGGACCTGAACGCCGCCGTCGAGGTGCGCGGCGATCGCGAGACCGTCGAACTGGGCGAGGCCTTCAACCAGCTCGCGACGATGCTGCGCGAATTGATCGGCGGTCTCTCGCATGCCTCGCGCAGCGTCTCGACGACGGCGCGCGCCGCGCTTGCGAGCGTCACCGCGGTGCGCAGCGAGAGCGAAGAGCAGGGGCGCGCGTCCGATGAGATCGCAGCGGCGTTGGCCGGCGTCGGTGCCGGCGTGCGGACGATCGGCGGCAGCGCCCGCGAGCTCGAACGCAGCTCGCGCGACGGGCTCGTCTCGATCGACGCGCTGCTCGAAGAGGTCGCGGGCACGACGGTAGCCGTCGAGCAGTTGCGCACCGCGGTGGAACGCTCGCACCTCGCCGGCCAAGCGCTCGCGGAGCACGCCGCGTCGGTCGCCGATCGCGCGACCGACGTCGCGAACCGCGCGGAGGCGGCCACCGCGTCCGCCGATCGCGGCGGCGAGGCCGTGCGTCGGCTGATCGCCGACCTGCACGATGTCGGCGCCGCACTGAGCGTGACGACGACCCGCCTCGATCATCTCGCCGACGCGACCGCCGGCGCCATCAGCGCGCAGGTCGAGACGATCGAAGATATCTCGGAGCGCTCCAAGCTGCTCGCCCTCAACGCGGGGATCGAAGCGGCGCGCGCCGGCGAGAGCGGCCGCGGCTTCACCGTCATCGCACAAGAGCTCCATCGTCTCGCGACGGGTTCGAAGATCGCCAGCGACGAGGTCAAATCGCTCGTCGCCGGCGTAGTCGCCGAGACGCAGACGCTGGTCGCCGGAGCCCGCAACGCGACCAGTCTCGCCGAGGCCGCGATCGAACGCGCCGGCCAGACCGGCAAGGCGATCGAAGCGCTGGTCGGCGAGATCGTCGACAACACGCAGCACGCGCGCGCCATCGGCGCGACCGCCGCGGAGCAAGCCCAGCGCAGCTCCGAAATTCAGCACGCCACCGTCGAGATGGCGCGCATGGCCGAGACGACCGCGCGCGCCGCGACCGCGGTCGGCGACCTCTCGCGTCGCACGCGCGGGGCGATCGAGACCGCGACCCGCATCGCCGCGCGGGTGTCCGACGCCGCCCGCGAGCAGGAAGCGTCATCAGCGATCATCGAGCGCAGCGCCGCCGAGATCCAAGCGGCAACCGCGCACGTCGCGAGTGCTGCGCAGCGATCGCTCGACGCCACCGAAGCGCTGCGCAGCGAGATCGAGACGCTGGCCGATCGCGTCTCGGTCTTCTCCGAGGGCGAGCCGCCGCAGGTCGTCGCGAGCGGCTCGGACGGTCTGGCGCTCGAGGCGACGCGGACGCCCGAACTGGTCGCCCTGCGCTGATCAGCGCGTCGCGCCGCGATACCGCTCGGCGAGCTGCGCGGAGATCTCGGCCGCCGCGCTGCGCGCGGCCGGCGGATCGATGACCTCGGCTTCGGTGCCCCAGTGCAGCGACCAGCGCACGATCTCGAGCGGATCGACGACCCGATAGGTGACGTCGACGCCGCCGTCGGCGCGGCGCACGACCGTGCGCTGACGCGCGATCCCGGCCGCGACGGCCGCCTTCGCGACCAACGGCGAGAAACGGACCGTCACCTCCGAGGTCGCCTCGCCGGCGAAGACGCCGCTGACCGAGTTCGCGCCGTACGCCTCGAGATTGAAGTCGGCCGGACGTTCGAACGTGCGCGGAGTGACGTCGACCTCGGCGACGTTGTCGACGGCGAACACCCGCATGTCGGTGCGGGTGTGGTCGTAGCCGACGAGGTAGATGCGGCCCGACGAGACGATGAAGCCGTACGGATCGATGCGTCGGCGCGTGCGCGCACCGGTCTTGTCGATGTAGCCGAACTGGACTTGCCGGCGCTCGCGTTCGGCGGCTTGCAACTGCTCGAAGACGCGCTCGACGTCCGGCTCGAGCGTGACCTCACCGAAGCGGATCGCGAGCGAGGTCGATTCCACGCTCACCTCGGAGCGGCGATCGCTCGAGCGCAGCAGCTTCTGCGTCGTCTCCTCGATCGCGGTCGCGAACGTGCCGCCCAGCGAGGAACCGAGTCGCTTGAGGGTGACCAGGCCGAGCAGCTCGCGATGCGAGAGGTTGAAGCGCCGCAAGCTATAGCCGTCGGCGAAGCGATACGTGCCGTTGGCGCGATCGAAGTACCACGGAAAGCCGGCATCGGAGAGGACGCTCAGATAGCGCCGCAGTGTCCGCGTGCTGGGCGGCTTCTCGTCGGCGATCTCGTCCTTGAGCTGCTCGAAGCTGAACCGGCCTTCGTCGATCGCGCTGAGCAGGCGCACCAACAGGACGACCTTCGGTTCGGCTCGCTCGTCGGCCACGACCGGCTGTTTCGGCGTCCGCGGCCCGGGTCCGTCCCCGATACATCCTTTGGTATACCTGACGTAGGTCGCACGCGTGCGGCGAAGAAACCTCGGTCCAACGCACTCATTTCCGGCAAGGAGCACCATGGACGATCACTCGGACGCCTCCGTCGATCGCAAAGAGTTCCTCCGCCGCACCGGAGCCCTCGGGCTGGCCGGCGCGGCAACCCTCGGGTTTCCCCTGCTCGAGACGCGGGTCGCCGGAGCAGCCCCGCTCGCACCGGCCCGCGACGTGATCGCGGCCGGTGGTGGGGTCACCGTCAAGATCGGCCACGTCGACAGCTTCTCCGGCGTCTACGCCAACGCGGCAGCTTCCCAAAAGCTCGGCCTGCAGCTCGCCCTCGACCAAGCCAACAAGAAGAATAGTCGCATTCAATACGTCGCCGTCGACGGCGACGACCAGTCGAAGCCTGCCGCCGGCGAGACCGAGGCCAAGCGGCTCATTCAACAAGAGAAGGTCGACGTGCTGTGCGGCGGCCTCAGCTCGGCGGTCGGCTTAGCCGTTTCGGCGCTCGCCGAGGAGCAGGGCATCATCTTCGTCGCGATCGGCACGCACGACACGAACATCACCGGCCCGAAGGCGCACCGCGCCACGTTCCGGCAAACGTGCTCGAACGCGATGCTCGCCAACGCGGTCGGTCCGGAGCTGCTCAAGCACGGCAAGAAGTGGTACTTCCTGGTCGCCGACTATGCGTTCGGCACCGACGCGCATGCGCGCCTCGAGAAGATCCTGACCGCCCATGGCGGTGAAGTTGCCGGCGTCGACCTCCATCCGCTCGGCCAGACCGACTACTCGTCGTACCTGACCAAGGCGCGCAATACCAACGCCGACACGCTCGTGTTCTGCAACTACGGACCCGACACGATCAACGCGACCAAAGCGGCCGTCGCGCTGGGACTCAACAAAAAGATGCTCTTTGGCGGCATCCTCAGCGGGAACGACGTCGCCGTGGGCTTGCCCGTCGACGACATCGTCGGCTCGCTGTGGGGCTACGTGTGGGGCCCGGAAGCCGGCGGCGACGCGGCCAAGTACTACAGCCTTCTCAAGACACGGTCGGCGAGCGTCGACTGGCGCCAGTACCTGGGGTTGATAACGGGACAGAACCTCATCAACCGCATCGAGCACGCCGGGACAACCGATGCCGAGAAGCTCATCGAGGCCTTCGAAGACTACCACTACGACGGTGGCAAGGCCGGCCCGACGTACTTCCGCAAGTGCGATCATCAGGCGATCCAGGGCACGTACGCCGGCATCATCGTCTCGAAGGACAAGCGTCGTGCGCCCAACGAGTACTTCTCCATCGCCGACCGGGTCGGCGGCGAGTTCGCGGCCGAATCGTGCAGCAACAAGGACCACGCGGCGGCCGCCGCGGTCATCAGCAGCGAGAAGCTGCCCACCCGCGAGGGGTATACGGTCCTCAAGGTCTGACCGAGGTCCGACCCTGGGGGGACACGGGAACGGCGAAGCGGGCACGGCAACGTGCCCGCTTCGTGTTTTGGAGGGGTCGAAGGTTTCGCTTGGACGGTTCGAGGAAAGACGGGCGTCATGCTGCCGTCGACCTTGACCGAGCTCTTCGCGTACGGAGACGATCAGGCGCTCTGCAACGCCGCCGACGCCATCGGTGCGGCCCTGGTGACCCGTGGCCTGCGCCGCGGCGACCGCGTCGCCGCCTTCCTCCACGCCGACGACGCGGCATTGGCGGCCCTGCTCGGTGTCGCGGCGGCCGGCTGCGCCTACGTCCCGCTCGCGACCGAGCGACCCGGCCACGCCTTGCGCGCCGCCAAGGTCCAACTCGTGCTGCTCTCCCCCGATGCCCCCAAGGGCATACGGCGCGCGGCCGCCGACCTCGGCATCCCGGCAGTCGAATTGCAGCTCGACGAGCGCCACGCCGCGCTGCTCGACGGCGAGCCGGTCTTCGAGCCGCTCCCGGTTCGGGCCGATCTCGACGACGTCGCGCTAGCGCCGCTCGACGGTCCGGCGCGCACCCATCGCGAGCTGGCCAGTGCGGCACGCGAGCACGCGGACGGTCCCCGTCTGGCACTCACCGGCTGGGCGACCGCCCGCCGTCCGTTCGTCGCCGACGCTGCATGAGGACTTACTTAAAACCTTAGTTGACAGCCGGGGCGCCGCGTGGTAGCGTCTTTGGCATGCCGCGCAAGAAGTCGCCGACCCTGACGGAGGCCGAGTACCGTCTCATGCTGGTCCTGTGGGACCGCCCGGAGGCGACCGTTGCCGACGTCGTCGACGCGATCGGTGATCCGCCGCTCGCCTACAACACCGTGCTCACCACGATGCGCATCCTCGAGCAAAAAGGCTACGTGCGGCACAAGGCCGTCGGTCGCGCCTTCGTCTATCGCGCCGTCGTTGCGCGCGACGAAGCCCAGCGCAGCGTCGTCCAGCATGTCCTCTCCCGCTTCTTCGACGGCTCTCCGCGCGAGCTCGTCCTCAATCTGCTCGAAACCGAAGCCGTCGACGCTGGTGAGCTCGACCGGCTGCGCGAGCTCCTCGATCGCGCCAAGGACAAGTAACCCGTGCTCCAGGCGGTCGTCGGCGTGGCGCTCTATGCGGTCGTCGCGAGCATCGTCCTCGGCGCCGTCCTCACCGGTTGCGTCTACCTGGCGACGCGGGCCCTGCCGCTGACCGCCACGACGCGCCACCTCTTGTGGACGATCGCCTTGATCGCCACCGGAACGATGCCGATTCTCGGGGTCGGCGCGTCGATCGTGCGTGCCGAAATGTGCTCGACGCCGACGACGACCATGTCGACGCCGCCTTCGCACGGCGGACCGCTCGTTCTGCGCGTTGACGACACCGCGCGCGGCATGCACGACGCGAGTGCGCCGAGCATGCCGGCGAATGCGACGCCGACCGAACCCTTCGCGATGGCTTCCGTGCGCAGCGCGATCGCCGATGATCTGCCCATGCTCTCGCGCGACGTCGCGCTCGGCGTCGTCGCGGTGTGGCTGATCGGCGCCGCGATCGGTCTGGGCGGTTTGCTCTTCAGCGTCCTGCGCGTGCGCGGCCTCAAGCGTCGCTCGAGTCCGCTCGACAGCCCGCTCGCCGACGAACTGCCGTGGCTGACCGAGATCGGCCCCGGTCGTGAGATCTATCTGCGCCTCTCCTACGAGACGGAAACCCCGGTTGCGATCGGCTTCCGCCGCCCGGTCATCCTCATCCCGACCGAGCTCGCCACCGCCGAAGGACTCGCCGCGATCGAGCAGTTGATTCTGCACGAACACGCCCACCTGCGGCGCTATGACGACTGGACCAACCTGATCCAGCGCACGATCGAGCGCATCTTCTGGTTCAACCCCGTCGTGTGGATCCTCGGCCGCCACATCGCACTCGAGCGCGAGATCGCCTCCGACGACGCCGTCGTCGAACGCACCGGTGCGGCGCACCAATACGCGACCTCGTTGTGGAAGCTGGCACGCGAGATGCGCATGCCGGAACACGCCGTCGTGGCGCCGGGCGCGCTCTTGACCCGCAAGCAGATCAGCGTGCGCATCGAGCAATTGCTCGATAAGAATCGCGCGCGGCTGCACGGCTCACCGATCGCGGCGCTGGGCATCGCGTTGGCCGGCTGCGCCGCGGTCGCGCTGGTCGCGACGGCCGCGCCTGCCGTCGAGCTGCCCCCCTCACCGATGGCGCCGGCATCGAAGATGGCGGATGTCTTGCCGACCCCGGTCGCGCGGGCGACCTCGGTGCCACGCACGCAGGTCGTCGTCAAGCGCATCTACGTCACCGAGCCCACGATGGTCGCCAAGGCGGAGCCCTCGACGAACCCGGTCGCACCGGAAGCGCCGGCGCCTCCGGCCGCGGTCGCGACGGCGGCCGCCCGCGCGCTCGCCGCAACGGCGCATCGTACGCATGCCGCCCCTGCCGCCACCGCTGCTGACGCCGACGACGGCGCCGGAGCGGCCGCATGGGGCACGCACCTCGCCGGCCAGATCGTCAAGGGCGTCGTCGGCGACGTCGGCCGCAGCGTCGGCGATGCCGGCCGCAACGTCGACCGCGCGCTGCGGACGTTACCGCGACAGGTCGCTGAGAACGATGACGACGACGATACCGGCAACTCCCATCATCATACGCGCGCCTCGAACGTCCACTGGTCGCGCGAGATGGTCGCCTCGTGCGTGGGTTGCAACATGCGCGGCGCCGATCTGCACGGAGACGACCTGCGCGGCATCACGATCAACGGCGACGACCTGAGCGGT
>JBEKAU010000071.1:0-8656 GCA_050015755.1 Vulcanimicrobiaceae bacterium
GGGTAACAGCCGAGCGACCTCTGATACTCCTCTAGGACCGACAGGTCAGCTGATGTGGAAGTAGCGCAGGGCGCCGAAGGTCAGGCCGGTGAGGATCAGGACGATCCCCGACCAGAGGGCGGCCGTCTCTTCGCCGATGGCGCCGATGCGGCGTCCGAGCGCGAGCCCGAGCGTCGTCGAGATGACCGACGCGACGGCGATGCACACCAAGCTCGTGACGAGCGGCACGCCGATGAACAGGATCGAGAAGCCGATCCCGAGCGAATCGAGACTGATCGAGAGCGCACCCAGCAGCAATCCCCAGCCGCGTGAGAGGTCGAAGCTGCGGTCGCCCGGCTCGGTCTGCGCGCGCGCTTCGTAGATCATGTACGCGCCCACGCCGACCAGCGCGGTGAAGCCGAGATAGGCGGCGCCGGCGCCGAGCATCGACCCGGCCAGCCGGCCGAGTGCGGCGCCGATCAGCGTCATCGTGACCTCGGCGGTCGCGAAGGCCGCGCCGATGCGGATCTTGAGCGCGCGATCGGTACCGCGCATCCCGACGCCGACCGAGACGGCGAACACGTCTAGCCCGAGCGAGAACGCCACCACGACGATCTTCGCGAGCGCAGCGAGGGTCATGACCGACGAGTCCGGCGCGTTACGCGCCGAGGACGGACTGCAGCGGGTCGGTCAGCAGCTGGTGGACGGTCGTACGCAGTTGCGAGAGGGTGAAGGGCTTGTTGAGGAACGCATTGGCTCCGGCCGACTTCGCCCGCGCGTCCATCGCGTAGTTGCTGTGACCGCTGATCATGACGATCGGCATGCGCGCGGTCGCGGCGTTCTGGCGCACTTGCGTGATCAGTTCGATCCCCGAAATGCCGGGCAGCATGAAGTCGCTGATGAGGATGTCGTACGGTTCTTCCCGCTGGATGTGCACCAGCGCGCTCTCGGCATCGTTGCAGAGCGTAATGTCGTACGGCCCCTTCGACAGTATCGTCTTGATGAGGGTGCAAATCTCCGGGTCGTCGTCGGCGACCAGGACGCGCCACGCCATGATCGACCGTTCCCGCCGCGGCATCCGCGTGCCTATCCGCCAAATGCAAAGGTCCTGAAAAGCGCGACAGCCACGGCGGTCGTGGTAACCCGAGGGGGCCGCCGCCACCTGCCCGAAGCCGCCGGTTCGTGGCAGTCCTCGACGTGATCCAGACCCCGGCGTTCCAGCAACGATTCTTCTTTCTGGCCAAGCGCTTCATCGCCGGGGAAACCGCCGACGACGCACTCCGGGCGGTGGCCGGCTTGAACGCGCAGGGGATGAGCGCGACGCTCGACTTCCTGGGCGAAGATGTCGTGTCCCTGCCCGAAGCCGAACGCACGCGCGACGCGTACCTTCACCTTTTGCAGACGATCCGCACGGCCGGCGTCGACACCAACGTGTCGGTCAAGCTCAGTGCCATCGGGCTGCTGATCGACGAGGGCCTGGCACTCGCCAACGTGCGCGCCATCAGCGATGCCGCCGCCGTCACACCCGACCCGTTCGTCCGCATCGACATGGAGGGCAGCGCGGTCACCGACGCCACCCTGCGCGTCTTCGAGCAGGCCTTCACCGAGGGCCGTGCCGTCGGGCCCGTGTTCCAAGCCTACCTTCGGCGGACGCCGGCCGACGTCGAGCGCGCGGTCGCGCTCGGCGCGCGCGTGCGGCTCTGCAAAGGCGCCTACGCCGAGCCGGCCGAGGTCGCGTACAAGGACATGCCGACCATTCGGCGCGCGTATCTGCGCGAGGCCGAGACGCTGCTCGAGCGCGGCACGTACCCCGGCATCGCAACGCACGACGAACGTTTGATCCTCGCCGTCCAGCAGTTCTGCCGCGAGCGCGGCATCGGCCCCGAGCGCTTCGAGTTCCAGATGCTCTACGGCGTGCGGCCCGACGTCCAGCGGCGGCTCGTCGCGGACGGCTGGCGCTTGCGCGTGTACGTGCCGTACGGAACGCATTGGGCCGGCTACTTCTACCGCCGCATCACCGAGCGCCCCGAGAACGCTTTCTTCGCCTTGCGCTCGATGCTCGCGCGCTAATCGTCGGGGAGCCGCTCGACGCGCGTCATGTGATCGGACTCGATCAGGCGCCCCAGTGTCGCAAAGCCGCTCTCGACCTGGCCGAAGACGGTGAAGTCGCGGTCGAGATGATACTGCGGTGAGAGCGTGATGTAGAACTGCGTGCCGGCCGAGTCGCGAATCGGCGCCGGATGCGGACCGTCGCTGTAATTCATCCCCATCGAGATCACGCCGGCGCGTTGCGGCAGCGGATTCTCCTCGGCGGGAATCGTGTAGCCCGCGTCGCCCTCGCCGGTGTTGGTGCGATCGCCGGTCTGCACGACGAAGTCGGGGACGATGCGAAAGAACCGCAATCCGTCGTAGTAGCCGCGATCGACCAAGTTGAGAAAATTGGCGACCGTCAGCGGCGCCCACTCGGGGTAGAGCCGTACCACGACCGTCCCGGCCGTCGTGCCGATCCGCACCCGCGGGTGCGGGCCGGGCATCGGCCCGTCGAGCAGCGCGCTGGTCGTCGGCCGCAGCGGCAGGTCGAGCCGCGCGTCAGCGGCGGTCGGGGCACCCGGCGGCCCCAGGCCACTCGGGCGCGGCAGCGGCGCCTCGGTGTTCTCGGGGGCCGGCGGGGGCGTCACGATCCCGGCCGGTACGGCGGTCAGGTGGTCGGTCCGTGGCTCGCCGTGCAGGACGCGAAGCGTCTCGGACGCTTGCTCCGCGACCCGCCACGACGGATCGTGGAGGAGCGGCGCCACCCACGCCGCCGCGCCACGGTCGCGCCGGCGCGCCTCGAGGTCGACGAACTGGATCCGGCTCAGCTCGTCCGGGTCGTGCAGTCCCGCCCGCACCGTCACCGGCGAAGTGGTCACCGCGTACGCTCTCCGGAGCGTCCAAGCCTCACCACAGCGCACCGTGGGATCATGTTCGTGACGAAAAGCCGCCTGAATGGCGTCGGCGATGCCGATTCCGTCGGGCCCTTCTCGCCACCCGGACAGCGCAAGCGCGGCCCGGGTCCGGACGACGGGGTCCGGATCGGCACGGAGCATCGCCAATAAGGGGATCCGAAAGGCGACGGCCCCGGGTCGACCAGCCACCTTCGCTCGCCAGGCGGCGTCAACGGCCGCAACCCTGACCGGACTGGCAGGGTCATTGAGCGAGCGAGCGACCGGCGTCAGAGGAACCGGATTGGCGACCACGACCAGACCGTATCCATACACGGCAAGCGCCCGGACGGGAACGAGTTGGGAAGTGGTCGCGTTAGATAGAGGCCCGGCCGCTCGCGCGCTTCGGGTCCGCCCGAGAGCGAGTGCTGCCCGTCCTGCGACATCGGAATCCCCGGAGGCCAATGCCGCGGTCAGGTCGTCGGAAAACGTCCGGGTACTTTCGAGCTCCACCAGCCGCCGGTACCCCGGCTCCTCCCCGGGAGAAGCCCCGACCGGCATGAGGGAGGCGCTCGCCGCGATCACGACCACAGCGGCGAGGACCAATCTCCGGACCTTCATCCCTGACTCCGTTCAGCCGACAACAACAGAAGGTCCGCTTACGTTACTGAGATAGGTCGATTATCATCCACGAGGTTCACCCCCACTAATGTCCAGCACCCCCGAACGGAAACCCGGCAGCGGCATGTCTGTGCGCGAAGCCGGCCAAAAAGGCGGCGAGACCGTCAAGAAAAAGTACGGCCCCGAGTTTTACGAGATGATCGGGCGCAAGGGTGGCCAGGCCACCAAGAAGGCCCATGGTCATGCGTTCTACGAGGCGATCGGTAAAAAGGGCGGCAAGAAGGGCGGCGAGGCAACTCGCGACCGGTACGGCCCCGAATTTTACGAGACGATCGGCCAAAAGGGTGGCCAGAAGGTCAAAGCCCTGATCGAACAGGGCAAGAAGGCTGCCGCCGAAGCCGCAGAGGCGGAGAAGAAAGCCTCCTAAACTCACCCACGGGTGTCCGCCGGACGGCCGTCATCGCGACGGCCTTCCTGCTTTTTCTTGCCATGATCCGGCCTTCGCCGAGGCGAAGCGCGCGGAATGTTCGCACGATGTAGCTCTCTCTTGCTCGCCGTCGCGCTCGCGGGTGTTCCCCTTGCGACGCGAGCCGCCGATCCGACGCCGGCGCCCGCCCCCAACGCCGCCGAATCGGCCTTCCTCACGCAGATGATGCACGATCTGCCGCAACGCTATCCGACGACCGCCGCCGCCGAACACGCCGGCTACGTCCGCTTCACCAACGAAGACGACACCGGCGCGATCAGCTACGTCAACATCGCCGACTGGGTCTCGCCCGACGTCGATCATCCCGCGCAACTCTGGTACGACGTGCACGGCCGTCTGATCGGTGCCGATTACAGCACGCTGCAGAGCGCCTCGCCGAGCGGCGCGCCCTCGTTGTTCGGCATCGCCCCGAGTCGTTTCTTCACCGAGCACGCGCACGTGCACTACGTGACCTGCAGCGGCATGCACTGCGTCTACGGCAAAGCCGTCGGCGCCACCAAGTACGCCACCGTCGGCGACGTCGCGCACCCGACCGCCGACGGCCTGGTCAAACTCGGCGTCGTGCCCGATGCCGCGAGCGTGAAGACCGTCTTCCTCTTCCCATCGATCTACGACGTCACGGTGTGGGTCGTCCCGAACCCGCTGGGCCAGTTCGCCGACAAGAATCCCGCCGTCACGCCGAGCCCGATGGCCGGCAAGGGCGAAGACATGTGAAATGAAACGGGCCGCGCGTTGCGCGGCCCGTTCTCGTTCACTCGTTGGACCAGTAGTCTTTCAGCGCTTTACCGCGGCTGGGGTGGCGCAGCTTGCGCAGCGCCTTGGCCTCGATTTGGCGGATGCGTTCGCGGGTGACACCGAACTCCTGACCGACTTCTTCGAGCGTGCGCTGGTGGCCGTCTTCGAGTCCGAAGCGCAGCACCAGCACCTTGCGCTCGCGCTCGGTGAGGTTCTTGAGGACGTCCTGCATCTTCTCTTTGAGGAGCATGACGCTGGCGGCCTCGGCCGGTGCGACCGCTTCCTGGTCTTCGATGAAGTCGCCCAGATGCGAGTCTTCTTCTTCGCCGATCGGGGTCTCGAGCGAGATCGGCTCCTGCGAGATCTTGATGACTTCGCGGACCTTCTCGGGCGTGAGGCCCATCTCGTTGGCGATCTCTTCCACCGTCGGATCGCGGCCCAGCTCTTGCAAGAGCTGACGGCTGATCTTGATGAGACGGTTGATCGTCTCGACCATGTGGACGGGGATGCGGATCGTGCGAGCCTGATCGGCCAGCGCGCGGGTGATCGCTTGGCGAATCCACCACGTCGCGTACGTCGAGAACTTGTAGCCCTTGCGGTAGTCGAACTTTTCGACGGCGCGGATCAGGCCCAGATTGCCTTCCTGGATCAGGTCGAGGAAGAGCATGCCGCGGCCGACGTACTTCTTCGCGATCGAGACGACGAGGCGCAGGTTGGCCTCGGTCAGTTTGCGCTTGGAGTCTTCGCCTTCGAGGACGACGCGGTTGTCGGCGGTGCCGTTTTTGAGCACCTCGTTCTCACCGGCTTCGATCGACATGGCCAGGCGCCGCTCGTCGTCCATGGAGAGGAGCGGAACCCGCCCGATCTCCTTGAGGTACATGCGGACCGGATCGTCCAGGGCGAGACCAGCCGGCAGCGCCGCTTCCTCGGGCTCCTCACGCTCGGAAGTCTTCTCTTCCTTCGCTTGCTCCTCGACGATCTCGATGCCAAGCGACGCGATCTCCTCGAGCAGGTCGTCCATGCGCTCGGGTGCGACATCTTCGACGTTGTCGAAGACGGCGTTGATCTCTTCGTATGTCAGCGAGCCGCGCTTCTTGCCCGTCGTCAGGAGCTTCTTGATCTGCTCCTCGAGAGACGGTGCGGGCGCGTCGGTGGCGGCGGCGGTCGATTTCTTTGTGCGGGCCATGCTGGTTCTCACCCCCTTTCTTGATCTCGGTTCGGAAACATGAGATGATTCCGCGGGGTTATCCTTTCAGTTGAGCGGCTAAAGCCGCATGTTCGGCGCGGAGGTCGGTCGGTACGGGCTCACCCGCCTCGATGTGGCGGACGAGCCGGGCATCGACCTCTCGGTAGCGGCGCTCCGCGTCGTCCCGCGCCAAGCGCACAACGACGCGATCCAGTTTCGCGCGCCGTTCTCCCGTATCGGCAAAACGCACGATTCCGGAGACGGACGCCAGCGTCACTGCCGCGTCTTCATTCCCTGCCAACAGCGCGTGGACGTCGGACGGTTGCACGAGCGAGCGAGCGTTGACGCACAAGAGCTCCCAGACGCGCCGCAACTGCGGCTGCTCGAACCGGTCGGGCGGGATCCGTTCGGCGTACTCGGCGAGCAGGGACGGCTCGTCCAGCACGATGCACAGCACCTCGCGCTCGAACCCCGGCTTTTCGAGCATGTCCGGGGTGAGGTGGCGCGAGGCGCGCGCTCCCTCGCCGCGCGGGACGAAATGGACGGGGTTGAGCATCAACCGGGCACGGCGCAGGTCGTCCGGCGCTAGACCCAAACGGCCGGCAACGTACACCCGTTGTTTGTCCCATTCTGCCTGCGGTGAGAGGCGTCGAATCGTCTCCTCGGCCCAGCGCGCCATCGTCGCACGGTCGCCGCGGTTGCCGCGGCGGTCGATCTCGGCGTCGATCTTCACCTGGGTCGCGGTCAACGGCGCCGTCAGCAGCGCGGCGAACGCGGCGGCCCCGTTGCGGCGCACGAACTCGTCGGGATCCTTGCCGTCCGGCAAGCGAATCGCGAGCGGCAACACGCCTTCGGTCGCCAGCACGTCGATCGACTTGAGCAACGCTTCGGTGCCCGCCGCGTCGGTGTCGAAACACAGCACCGCCTGCGAGGCGACCCGGCGCAACTCGTGCGCCTGGTCGGGGGTGAACGCGGTGCCGAGCACGGCGACGGCGTTGGCGAAGCCGGCTTGGTGCAACGCGATGCAGTCGAGGTAGCCTTCGACGACGATCGCGGCATCCTCACGGGCGGCGGCCCGGCGCGCGACGTTGAGCGCGAACAGGTGGCGGCCCTTGGTGTAGACCGGCGTCGTCGCCGTGTTGAGGTACTTCGGTTCTGCATCGCCCAGCGCGCGGCCGCCGAAGGCGATCGTCTCGCCGGTGGTGGCCAACGTCGGGATCATCAGCCGGCCGCGGTAGAAGTCGTACCAGCCGCCGCGCTGACTGGGCTTGAGCAGACCTGCGGTTGCCGCGAGCGCGAGGTCGACGTCGTTGCGCCGCAATTCGTCGACGAGTCCGTCCCAGCGGTCGGGCGCGAAGCCCAGCGAGAACGCCTCGATCGTGGCCGCGGTAATGCCGCGTCGCTCGCAGTACTCGCGCGCCGCCGCACCTTCGCGCACGTCGAGCAGCATGCGATGAAACCACGCCCGCGCGACGTCGTTGGCGTGATAGATCGCTTCCTTTTCGCTGCGCACGCGCGCGGAACGCGGATCCTCGTCCTGCAGTTCGACCCCGACCCGCTTACCGAGCAGCCGCAGCGCGTCGACGAAACCGACGTTCTCGTGCTTCTGCACGAAGGTGAGCGCGTCGCCCGCGACGCCGCACCCGAAGCACTTGAAGAATCCGCGGTCGGGATGGACGTGGAACGAGGGCGTCTTCTCGCCGTGGAACGGGCACAGCCCGACCAGATCGTTGCCGCGTTTGCGCAGCGCGACGTATGCGCCGATCACCTCGCCGATGTCGGCGCGGGCCAGGATCTCTCGCTTGACCCCGTCGTCGATCCGCACGTCACTCGAAGGGTTCGCCCTGGGGGAGCGGAGGTCCCGGCCCTGCCGACGGTGCAGACGACCTCCGTGGCGCGGCCCAAGCGCATCTACGATCCGGTTCACGGCTTCATCGAGCTCGACGCCGGCGAAATCGCCCTGTTATCCACCGAACCCGTGCAACGGTTGCGCCGACTGCGTCAGCTGGGGCTGGCCTACCTCGCGTTCCCCTCGGCCGAGCATTCGCGCTTCTCGCACGCGCTGGGCGCGCTCGCGATCGGCACGCGCGCCTTCGACGCGCTGTGCGACCGCTCGCCCGACGCCTTCGCCTCGGCCGGCGAGATCGTCGAGCAGCGCCGTCTCCTGCGCGCTGCACTGCTCCTGCACGACCTCGGGCATGGGCCGTTCTCCCATGCCTGCGAGGCGGTGCTCGGCGTCCGCCACGAGCTGCGCACCCAAGCGATCCTGCAAGGCGCGGACATCGCCGACGCACTGGCGGCGATCGACGTCGACCCGGCCGCGGTGCTGGGACTGATCGTCGGCGCGCCGGATGCGAATCCGGTGCTGCGCGAGCTGGTCAGCGGACCGAACCTCGACGCCGACCGCATGGACTACCTGCTGCGCGACGCCTACTTCACCGGCGTCACCGGCGGGACGTACGACGCCGCGCAACTGATCGCATCGCTGCGCATCCTCGAGGTCGACGGGCAACCGCAGCTCGGCGTCGACGGCCGCGGCGTCGTCGCGCTCGAGTCGTTCGTGCTCGCGCGCTACATGATGTTCGCCAGCGTCTACTTCCACCATACGACGCGCGCGTTCGAACGCGTCCTCAACGACGTGCTCCACATCGTATGGCCTGACCCGCGCGCGCTCGACGCGATCGACGAGTTTCTGGCCTGGGATGACTTCCGTGTGCTCGCCGACCT
>JBEKAU010000072.1:0-8622 GCA_050015755.1 Vulcanimicrobiaceae bacterium
CGGTGAACTGGGCGACGATGTCCTCGAGCAGGACGATGTCGCTCGCATCGGCACCGATGACCTCATAGGTCTGCGCGCTCGCGGTGGCACCCGCGACCGGCGGCACCTGTTTGATCGTGAACGAGAGCTGCGAGGCCCAGCCGTAATTGGCGATGGTGGCCGAGAGCGTCTTCCCGGATGCCTCGTCGTAGGTTTGCGTTTCCAGGGTGAAGGTCGGCTCGATCGTCGGCACCGCCTGGTCGAGCAGCGCGGAAAGCGCGGTGGGGAAGGTCCAGATGCGCGGCACGGCGCCCGCGGCGGGACTGCCGTTGGGCAGCGTCGGCGGTGCGGCCGTGATCCAATTCGCGAAGGTCCCCAGCGCGTAGGTCGCCGGCGCACGCACGAGCTGACCTTGCGTGCCCGGCTCGGTGTAGTTGCTCACGAAACGATAGCCCGGCGTCGTGACCAGCGTGCGCAGCGCGTTGATCGGCGTCGCATCGATGTCGCCGGTCGGCACCGGGGGCATCGAGATCGTGGTCGTGATCGCGGTCGTGCCGTTCTTGAAGCTGAGCCACGGGGGTGCGCTCGCGCCGCCGAGCGTGATCGCGAACGTGCCGCCCGCTGCGGTGATCGGCGGAATCGGAAACTGCTGGCCGGTCAGCGCGTACAGGCCGGCGGTCGGCGGCAGCGTGAGCGTGCCGCCGTTGTCCACTACCCACATGCCCAGCGCGTTGGGCGTGATGAACGGCACGTCGTTTTGTTCGGTCGGCAACCGCAGACCGTGCAGATGATAGCGCGAGACCATGGCCGCCAAACGCGTCGTCGCACCGGTGCGCTGCGCCTCCTCGATGAGCGCGCCGACGGTGTTCTGCGTGAGGTGCGGCATATCGAGCAGGCCGTTCGAGGGGGCGAACAGGTCGGCGATCGACGCGTTGGGATTGGCCACGCCCGCGGCGGAAGGCGCGCCCAGCGATGCGACGCTGACGCCGAACTTCGCGGCGATCCCGGCCGGCGTGTCGCCGGGGGCGACCGGATAGGGCAGCGGCGGCAACGCGATCGCGGCGAACGGGATGAGCAGATTGGTCTGCGCCTGGATCCCCGGATCGGCCGCGAGCTGCTGCGGGGTCGGGACGGGTGCGACCGTGAAGCGCGCTGCCAGTGAGGTGAGGCTGTCGCCGGCGCTGACCCGTACCGTTTCACCGGTCGCCTGATAGGTCACGCTCTGCACCGGCCGCAAGAGCGCGGTGTTGGTGAGGTTGGCCGTCGCCAGGTCGGTTGCGGTGAACGCGCCGCCGTAGCTCGGCAACGCGGCGATGACGCTGAAGCTCTGGTTGGCCTGCACGCTGGTCGTCGCGCCGATGATCGTCATCGGCTTGCCGGTGGTGAGCGTCACGCCGCCGTTGGCCTGGAAGAGATCGGAGACCGTGAATTGGACGGTGGAGGAATTGACCGTCGCGACGATTGCCTGCGGCGTGTTGCCGGAGCGCACGGCGTATTTGAAGTCGCGCAGGCCTTCGCGCAGCGCCGCGACCATCTGCCGCGCGATCAGCAGGAAGTAGTCGCCGAATACGAAGTCCGCGACCGATGTCGGCGACTGGTCGAGTACCGCCGCCGCGTGCGGGCTCTCCTGCTGCGTCTGGACCGCAAGCTGATCGAAGTACGCCCGCAGGATCCCGATGCCGCCGGCCGCGAGCGTGTTGTATCCGCCGAACGTGTACCCGTAGCCCGTGGAGCCGCCGTACGTCGGCGTCGTCAGCGCGAGCTCGATCGGCATCGGGAAGAACGCAGCCGGCAGCGAGGCGTTGGCCGGAATGTCGCTCGGTCCCCAAAGCGTGAGCGCGACCTGCTGCGCGAGCATCGTCTCGATCAGCGCGGTCGGCATCGGCACCGGATTAGTGCCGTCCTCGTCGGCCAGGTAGGCTTCGATCGTCGCGAGCACGTCGTCGCTGATCGTCTGCGCGTCGAGCTGGTCGCAGGTCAGGTTCGGCTGGGTCGCGCTGGTCTGCCAGAAGGCGGCGATCGTCCAACGCGCGACCAGCTTGGCCAGCGCGTCGAACGAGGTGTCGTTGGCGACGATGCAGGCCGGTACCGGAGAGGCCGTCGAGAGTGCCGTTCCCGTGTCGATCGCCAGCATCGCGACGTAGCAGACCTGCTGTTGCGCCGCCGACGCGGCGCCGTCGCCCGACGCGGTGAGCGCGAAGGTCAGGTACGCGGTGAGCGGGAGCAGCGGCGCCGCGCTGTCCTTCACCAGGACGTTCCACGCCGGCGTGTCGTTCCAGCCGGCCATGGCACTGGCGAGCAGCGGCGCGTCGGCGCGGCGCAGAACCGTCAGGCGTTGCGCCAGCGGCGCGCTCAGCACGCCGCTCGGCGCGGCCGCGACGGGCGTCCACGGGGCCGATCCCTGCGGATTGCCGATCGTGAACGTCTCGCGCACGTCGAGCGAGAAACTGAAGTGCAGGGTGATCGAGAAGATCCCCAGGTTGATCTCGAGCGACGCCGAGACGTCGACCGAAACCGACACGCTCAGCACGATCGGCGCATACGACGTGAAGACGATCTGCGCGGTGATGATGATCGAGATGTTGACGCTGGCCTTGACGATCGCGAAGTCGACCGAGCCGCTCAGGATGCCGGCGACCCCGAACGTTCCGCTCAGGCTGTAATAGTAGGTGCCGTCGAGCTGCGACCTCGAGGTCTGGCCCGCGTTGGCGGGAAGGTAGGGATTCCACTTGGCGATCACGCCTTCGATGATGCCGAGGACCGTCACGCTGAACGACGCGCTGAGCGGTCCGATCGAGACGCTCTTGCCGAAGCCGGCCTGGATCCCAAAGCCGAACACGATCACCGGGTTGAACGTGCCGTTGGAGGCGGCGGGCACCTTGTTGGTCGTCGCACTCGACAACTTGCCGAAATAGAAGCCGGCCGAGCCCGTCAACGGAATTCCCGGCGGCACGATCGCCTGCAGCGTGAACGAGCGGCTGAAATCGTTGTTCCACGGGAAGCCGAAATCGACTTGGAAGTCGCCGTTGGTGAAGACTTCGATGGCGAACGTCGGCAAGCCGATCGTAAAGATGCCGGTTTGGATGGTCCGCATCGCCGTGGGCAGCGTGATCTCGGCCTGGTAGACGCCGATGGTGTCGCTGATCTTGCGATAGATGATCTCGAAGTCGAGGCCGCCCAGGATCTTGGCCGGCCCACCGTCGAGCGCGATGCGCAGCGCGTAGAAGGTCGGATCCAGGAAGACGATCTGCAGCGTCGCCGCGTAGGACGCGCCGCTGGGATCGTCTGCCGGCAGTTTGAGCAAGCCGAAGTCGGTGCCGATCAGCCAATTGCTGCCCGCGTCGTACACCACGGGCGGCAGCAACTGCTGCCCCGAGCTGCTCGGGTCGCTGTCGCTGTTGCTCGGCATCGCCGCCAGATCCGTGATCGCCTGCTTCACCGTCTGCGCGCTGCCGATGTTCGGCACGGAGACGTGCTGACCCAGCGCGAGCAGACGCAGATCGATGTACTCGTTGCCGTTTCCGGGCGGCTGCTTTGTCGACTCCGGCTTGGTCGCATCCCACGAGATCTGGCTCGGGCTGTCCCCGTCTTCGGCATTGGAGGCCGTGACCCACGGGAAATTGCCGTTGAGCTGGAACGCGACCGACGACTCGTTCCCGGTGGCTTGCGTATTGTAGGTGAGGCCGACGCTGTCGATCGAGCAGAATCCCAGGTTCAGACCGACGCCGACCGTGAGCGTGACCGTCTTGGCGGTGAAGTCGTACGCGATCGACGACCCGCTCAGCGAGATGTCGTTGAGGAGGCTCCAGGGCGCGGCCAAACCGTAGGCATAGCCGGTCGCCCAACCCACGAACGTCTCGATGATGCCGCCCAGCGTCTCGTTGCCGGTGAAGGTGAGCGTGCCGACCCAATTGGGCGTCTGCGTCAGCGTGAGCGTGGCGTAGTCTTCCCACTTCATCGTGTACGACGAGGAGCCCGGCTTGTACGCGAGCGCGAACTGCAGATCGATCCCGAACCAGCGCGCGTCGGCGGTGATCGATGCGAATCCGCCCGAGCCGGGAATCGTGTTGCCGAACGATCCCACGACGTTGGTGAGCGATCCGACGTCGAACGGCAGGTTGAACGTCGGGACGGTCGCTGCGACGGTGTAGTTTGCGTTCGCGCCGGTGACGATCGTCGCGCTGAAATCCTGGATGGAGAAATCGGGCAAACCGCTCGTCCACCAGCCGTTGCCGACGTAGTTCTCGATGATGTCGCTGACGTGGATCGTCGTATCCGGCTGCTGCGTCCCGGTGATCGTCCACGCGGTGCCGTCGTACGCCGCCGTCACGACCAGCCCGAACGACAAGGCCGGCTTCTTCTCGAAAAACGTGATCGAGCCCGTCACCGAGCCGGTCACCGGCTTCTCCGTTCCGTCGATGACGAAGCCGAGCGAGGTGACGGTGAAGATCGGATTCGACGAGGGGATGCTCCAAGTGCCGCTCACCGAGGTCGCGATCTTGTAGGTGGTGCTGGTCACGCCGCTGCCCGGCGTACTCGTCATCGCGAACGCGTCGATCTGGCCCGAGATCGGCGGCGTGACCGACGAGGGCAAGAAGAACGACACGACGTCCGCGAGCATCAGCGGATTAGTCGGGTCGGGCGGCGTGCTGACCGGGTCGAGGTCGGCAGCGACGGTGAACGGCGGCGCGCTGACCGTGACGTCGATCGTGCCCGGATGCGCTCCCGATCCGATCGCGATCTGCGGGGTCGCCTTCCATGAGACGGTGCGGGCTCCGGTCGGGCCGTTCACGGCGAACTGGATGTCCATCGTCGTGAGCGAGAGCTTCCCGAGCAGATTCCACGGCGTCGCCGGCGTCGTGGTGAGGTCGACGGCGAACTGCGTGAGCGTCTTAGCGCTGAAATCGTAGGTGAAGGTGATCGAGTTGAGCTGCAGCGCCGTGACGACGTTGAGCGGCGGCGGCAAGGTCGCGATCAGGTTGAAGCCGCCGACGTATTGGTAGATCGTCTGGATGCTCGGTGCCGCACCGGTGAAGGTGGTCGCGAAGACGGCTTGATGGTCGGGTGGCAGCGTCGCGCTGATGTCGGCGACGGTCTTCGTCGGCGGCTGCGTCGAGGAATCGGTGAAGGTGATGGTTCCGGTCAGGCTGCCGGAGACGGGTTTCGAGGTGATCGAGAGCGCCGGGTTGTCGATGGTGAACCACGGGGCGCTCGCGAAGAGGAGCTGATCGGCGTTCATCGCCAGGGTCATGACGACGGTCTTCTGGTCCGTGTCGAGCGTAAACGTCGCCGTCAGCGAAAACGGATTGCCGGCGAACGCGCTGGTGGTACCGGTGACCGTGATCGTTGGCGAGGGCCACGGCGAGAGCGTGGCGCCGGTGAGGGTGATCCCGGCGGAGGCGAGCAGGTCGAGTGCGGAGGCGATCGGACCGCTCCCACTCGAGATCGCGCCCGGGTAGAGATTCATCGTCGTGCCCGAGAGCGCGCCCTGCAGCGCCGTGTAGAGCGCTTGCAGCGGCGAGGTGGCTTCGAGCACCGCGAGGTCGGTTCGGGGCGTCGTCATGACCGCATCCTCGACGTCAGCGTTTCGCGAGCGCCAGCGGCGTGGCCGCCGGCTCGTTGTTGTAGATCGCGTACCAACCCAGCGCGTTCGCGCCGTTGGGATCGCCGAAGAGATAGAACGAGGTCGCGCCGTTGGGCGGTATCTTGAGCAATCCCAGGAATATCATCGCGATCTCGTTGAGCAGCAGCAGAAAACCGTAGCGCGACTTGTCGGCGGTCGCCGTGTAGCTGAGCGCGACCTGGCCGATCGAGAGCTTGAGCACGTTCTGCAGACTGATCAGCGGTGCGCCCTGCGCCGTGCCCGGCAACTGCAAGCCGACCTGCACCTGCGGCCCTTCGCCGGTCGAGGGCGACCACGCCAGCAGCATCGAGGACGTCAAGCCCGCCTTCGACGCGAGCTCGCCCGGGGTGCCCAGATCGACCTGGAAGGTCAGCCCGTTCCATCCGCTGCTCAGATCACCGGCCGGGATCATCGCGACGACGGGCAGGAAGCCGAGCGAGGGCGGCGTCTTGCCGTTCGCATCGTATGCGGCGTACGAGGTCAACTGCAGGTTGAACTCGTTCACCAGGCTCGCCGGACGCAGCGTGCTGTTGCCCAGGTCGAAGCGCATCGGATCCGTTTGGAGCGTGAACGTCTGCGGCACCGGCGCCTGTGTCGCGAAGCTCATCTGCAGCGTGAGCGCCTGGAACGCCAGGCCTTGGCGCGGCAGGCTCGCGCCGGGCGCGTTCCCGAAGCCGTAGAGATCGATCGACTGCGGATTCTTCGGGTCCGCCGAACCGTAGTCGACACCCGGAACGACGGCGAAATCGAGATAGCCGACCAGCGTGAACGCGGAGACCGTGTTGCCGGTCGGATTGGTCGACACGGTGTTCATCTGGACGCCGGTGACCTCGACCCGTTGCAGCACGTCGTTCGCGAGCGCGAACGGAGAATCGGCCACGCTGGCCATGCTGTAGATCGGCTGTCCGTCGACCATCTGGTACGAGCCGGAAAGCACGATCGAATCGAACGTGCTCGGGCTGCTCGCCGTCGAGCCGAACAGGCTGCGCATCGTGATCTGCACGTAGCTGGAGAACGCCTTGAGCGCGCTGCTCTCGAAGAGCACCTTGAGCGAGAGCAATCGGAACGCGTAGGGCGCGCTGGGATCGGTCGGGAGCGGCGCACTCGGGTTCGCCGGCGCGGCGCTGGGATCGAGGTAGTA
Source organism: Vulcanimicrobiaceae bacterium (assembly GCA_050015755.1). GTDB lineage: Bacteria > Vulcanimicrobiota > Vulcanimicrobiia > Vulcanimicrobiales > Vulcanimicrobiaceae > Vulcanimicrobium. The sequence goes on from JBEKAU010000072.1 coordinate 6,744, forward strand.
GATCAGGCCCGACACCGCGCTGGACTGCAAGACTTGCGGTCCGCTCGAGGTGTTCGTGATCGGCGTGAGCGGAACCGCGAGGTGGTGAACGTTGAACAGCGCAGGGTCGGTCACGCCGGCCGTGATCCCGGCCAGCCCTTCGGGGACATCGGAGATCGTGCCGCGCAGGACCAGGACGCCGGTCCAGTTCGGGTCCTGCGCAAGCGCGCAGAACGAGCTGAAGTACGTCGGGTCGGCCGCGTTCTCGGTGAACGCGGCCGCAAAGTAGTCCTGCAGCCACAGCGCGAGGTTCGGCAATTGCGTGGCATCCGGCGCGCCACCGACGCTCGGCGCGGCGAAGTCGCCGGCCATCGTCCACTTCGAGGGGTTCCCGACCAGGTTCGTCGTCGGATCGCTGGCGCTGGGATCGTAGAGCGCGCCGGGGAGACCCTTCACGATCACGATGTTCGCGTAGTCGCCGTAGCTCTGACCGGCTCCGACGTCGGCGCTCATTCCCCACTCGCCGATGGTCAACTCGTTCTCGAAGTTGCCGGTGTGCTGCGCGTTCGCGATGACGAGCATCAGTTGCCCGGTCTGGAACGCCTGCTCGAGTGTCGCGTCGGGAGCGACGAACGCGAGGTCCTGCTCGGGCTGCTCGGGCGGCCCGAGCAGCTTCGCCAGCAAGATCTGCGCCCACGTCGTCGCCGTGTCGGTCTCGCACAGCGTGACCAGATAGCCGCTCGGGGTGGTGACGTTTACTTGGGTGCTGCCGGCCGGACACATCGTCGACCCGACCGTGAGCGCACGCGTGCGCTGCACGCGATGCTGGGCGGAGAGCACGCGCAACGAGTCCTGCTCGTTCACCACGATCGCCGCGTGGCGCGCCGGACCGAGGACCTGCGCTTCGAAGTCGACGACCTGCGCAGGTGTGAACGTCGTGCCGTTCGCGCTCGGTGTCACCCCGGTATAGGGGACCAGCGGAAATGGCTGCTGCGGATCGGCGGGAAGCAGCGTACCCGGGTCAGCGTGCCCGAGCAGGTTGGGATAGTGGGCGTTGATCGTCTGATCTTGGCCGAACAAATTGAATCCGGGCGGTTGGGTGACCGCGACCACGGATGCCGGTGCCCCGCCGGGCGGCCGAACCAGCGCCCACGACGTCGTCCACGCCGAGGTCAACGGCGAGACCGTCGGATCGAACGGTGGCGCAACGGGCGACGAAATCGGAAACGGGAACGTCGGCACGAACGCCGGTTGCCCGCTGACGAAGCGTATCCGATTGTTCGCCTGGACGACGAGATATTCGGCACCCTGCAGCCCGCACAACACTTGGGCGGAGGTGGCGCCGCCGCTCAAGCCGATGACGAAGTCTCCACTGGGCTGCAGCGCGAGATATTGTGCCACCGAGATCGGCGTAGGCGGATAGGCGAACACGAGCTTGGCGGGGATGTCGCCCGCCGCGCCCGGCGCGATCACCGGTGTCAGCGTGATCGCCGTTCCCCCGACCGCCGTGGTGTAATACGAGTTCAGCGTCGTGGTCGAGCCGTTGTAATTCGTGCCCAGGAATACCAGCGTGTTCCGGGGACCGACGGCACTCGGGTCGAGCGGGTCGAAGGTCGCGAAGAAGCCGGAAATCTGCTTGGGATCCGCGCTCGCGAGCGGCGCGGAGAGCGTTTGCGGTGGGGGCGGCGGACCACCGCTCGCACCGGGACTGCCGAACAGAAACGACCAGTTGAGCGAGCTCTGCGGGGTATACAAGCTGAACTGGACGCAGCCGCGGTCGGGGCCGGAGAACGGCAGGATCAGCGGCTGCTGCAAGATCTGCCCGGAGCTCAGCGCCGAAGGGCCGCTGAACGAGGGCAGTGGACCACTGATCGAGATGGCGTCGGCACTCGCGGTGAGC
>JBEKAU010000073.1:0-8621 GCA_050015755.1 Vulcanimicrobiaceae bacterium
GTTCGCCGGCCGGCTGCCGGTGACGGCGACGTCGTTCGCCGGCGCGAAGGTCGAGGGCGACGAGCTGCGGCGCGCACTCGCGCTGGCGATGTGGCGGCTCGACGGGGAGCGCAGCTTCGACAAGGCGACCATCGAGACGGTGCTCAAGGGTGTCTCCGATCTGCTGGGGCGCAAGTTCCGCGACCTCGCCCGCGTCTACTACGTCGCGATGACCGGCAGCCCGACCTCGTTGCCGTTGTTCGACTCGATGGAGCTGCTCGGGCGCGACCTCTGCCGCGAGCGCTTCCGAGTTGCGCTCGACGCGCTCGGCGGCGTCAGTGCGAAAGAACAGAAAGAGTGGCAGAAGAACGCCGCTCCCGTTCCGGAACCGGAGCCCGTCGGATGAGCGCGCGCGCGATCGTCCTGGCCGCCGGCAAGGGGACGCGGATGAAGTCCGCGCTGCCGAAGGTGCTGCACGAGCTGTGCGGTCGCCCGATGCTGTGGTGGGTGCTCGAGGCGCTGCGCGGCGCGGGGATCACCGACGTGGCCGTCGTCGCGAATCCGGAGCTGGAGCCGCGACTGGCGGACTTCGGCGTGCACACGGTCGTGCAGGCCGAGCAACTCGGTACCGGTCACGCGGTGCGCGTCGCACTCGACGCATTGCCGCCGCAGGACGGGCCCATCGTCGTCGCCTACGGTGACATGCCGCTGGTCGAGGCGATGCTGCTCGAGGACCTCGTTGCGGCGCTCGACGTGGACGCCGGCACGGCGCTCGCGCTGGTGACGGCGCTGATGCCGCTGCCCTCGAGCTTCGGCCGCATCGTACGCGACGGCAACGCGGTCGCGCGGATCGTCGAAGCGAAGGACTGCACGTCCGAACAGCTGCGCATCGAGGAGATGAACGCGGGGTTGTACGCGTTCGACGAGGCGGCGCTGCGCGCGACGATCGTGCGCATCGGCACCGCGAACGCGCAGGGTGAGTATTATCTCACCGACACGCTCGAGCTCCTGATCGCCGCCGGCCGGCGGGTCGTCCCGGTCACCACCGCCGACTACCGGACCGGGCTGGGCGTCAACGACCGGGTGGAGCTGGCCGCGGCCCGCGCGATCCTCAACGCACGCTTGTGCGAGGGACAGATGCGAGCCGGAGTGACGATCGTCGACCCCGCGCGGACGTATCTCACGCCGGGCGTCACGATCGGCGCCGACACCATCATCTATCCGAACACGACGATCAGCGGTGCGACGCGCATCGGCGCGACCTGCGCGATCGGACCCAACTGCCGCATCGGCAACGCGACGATCGCCGACGACGTCGCCATCACCGAGAGCGTCGTGCTCGACTCGGCGGTCGGGGCGGGGACACGGATCGGCCCGTTTGCGCACCTGCGTGGCGGCTCGCAGGTCGGCGCTCGGGTGCGTATCGGCGACTACGTCGAGCTCAAGAACGCCGTCCTCGGGGACGACGTCAAGGCCAACCATTTAGCCTATATCGGTGATGCCAGCGTCGGCGATCGCACCAATTTCGCCGCCGGCGCGATCACCTGCAACTACGACGGCGTGCGCAAGAACCGCACCGAGATCGGCAAAGACGTCTTCATCGGCACCAACAACTCACTGGTCGCGCCGGTGACGATCGGCGACGGCGCGATCACCGGTGCGGGAACGGTCGTCATCCGCGACGTGCCAGCGGGTGACAAACAAGTCGGTAATCCCGCGCGTTCGATCAAGAAGAAACCAGCCGAAGCGTAGCGAATCGTCGGGGCCCCCGCATATGGGGCTACGGAGGTACGCATGACTTCCTCGTCCGAGACGCTGTTTGCACGCGTGACCCGGCTCGAACGCTCGAGCCGACGCGACCGCGCGATCGTGCTCGGCGTCATCGTCGTGGCGGTGTTGACCGCACAAACATCGGCGCCGCAGTCGAACGCTTCGACGACGCCGATCGTGGTGAAGGACGCCGGCGGGACGACCGCAACGCTCGCTGGATCCGGTCTCACCATACGCGATGCGTCGGGTACGATCCGACTGTTTGCCGGCGTGGATGACCAGGGCCGACCGTCACTCGACCTGCGCGACTCGGGCGGGCGGCTGCGGCAGTCGATGTATCTGCTCGGGCAACAGCCTACCTTACGACAGTTCGACGTGGCCGGGAAGCGACGGCTCGAGTTGCGGCTCAACGACCAGGATACCGGTGAGGTGCGTCTGACCGACGCGAACGAGAACCTCCGCGGCGCATTCTTCATCACCTCGAAGGGCGATCCGCAGATCGGGCTCTATGGTACCGACGAGAAACTGCGAGCGTTCTTCTCGACCGACGATGCCTCGCCGTATCTGGTCATGCGCGATCCTGGCGGCGCCAATCGCGTCAACATCGGCGGCTACAGCGACGGCTCGATCGGCATGGACATCCGCAGCGCGTCGAACAGCGTGTTGTGGAAAGCACCGTGACGGCGGTCGAGGACGAACGCGTCCTGGCGGCGCGGGTCGAGCGGCTCGAGCGGCGGGCGCGGATGGACCGCGCGTTCGCGCTCGGCGCGCTCGCGCTCACGCTCGCGACCGCGCAAGCGTCCACGCCCCCGCTGACCGTTGCCGGCAGCGGAACGACGGCCTCGATTCGTGCCGACGGCCTGCACGTCGCGGTCGGGGGGACGCCGCAGTTCGCCGCCGTCCTTGGCAGCGCCGGGCCGACGGTCGATGAGATGCAGTCGAACGGTGCGCTGCGTCAGTCGCTCTTTCTCGTCCAGGAGACCGGGGTGCTGCGCCAGTTCACGGCTGGCGGAAAGCGCGCACTCGGCATCGAGGTCGCGCTCGACGGCACGCCGCTGGTGCGCCTGTACGGCCCGGACGGCGTCTCGTCGCGTCTGGGCTTCGAGATCGACACGTCGAAGCGGCCCGTCCTCCGCGTCAACAGCACGACCGGCACGTTGATGGCGATGATGGCAACCGACGACGACGGGCCCTACATGATCATGAAAGACGCGAGCGGCGCCACCCGCTCCTACATCGGGCAATACAACGACTTGAGCTTTGGGCTCGACGTGCGCAACGCGAGCGACGTCCGTTTGTTCAAACGGCCGTAGATCAGCGCTTGTAGGTCCCGACGATCTCGCCGGTGGCGATGACGTGCGCCGGCGTACCGAACGAGATCGCCGCGCCGGTCATGCTCGCGCCGGCGCCCGGGATCGCCGGGATGTCGAGCGCGAGCACGCGGACGTGATAGTGGTGCGGCGGATCGCCGCTCGGCGGGCACGGCCCTTGGTATCCGCTCAAGCCGTAGTCGGTCGAGCCCCCGATCGCCGGCGGCGTGGGGTGCGCGCCATAGTTCTTCGGCAGGCTCGTCACGTCGGCGGGGACGTCGAACAGCGTCCAGTGCCAGAAGCCGACGCCGGTCGGAGCGTCGGGGTCGAAGATCGTGACGACGTAGCTCTTCGTGCCGGGCGGCCCTTTCGTCCAGTGCAGCGCGGGCGAGATGTTCTCGCCGCCGCACGCCTTGAATCCGGTCCACAGCGGCAGCGGCGCGCCGTTCGCGAAGTCGGGGCTGGTAACGGTCAGCGTCGCCGTTCCGGCGGGCGCGTGCGGTGGGCGCAAGGTCATCGCGCCGGCGGCCGCGCTGGTCAGGAGCGCGGCGGTCAACGTCAGAGCTGCGAAACGCAGGGGCATCGCGGGCACCTCCTGTGCCCGCTAATGCGCCGCCACGGTCCCGGCGGCCTGGGGATTTGCGCGGCCCATCAGCAGTGCGAACGGCGCGATGATCGCGGAGATGACCGCCGTGATGACGGCCGCTTCGGCGTAGCCCATAACGGCCGCTTGGGTCAGCAATGAGCCGAACAGATCGGCCACCGCCTGGGCACCGTGTGCGGCGACGTATTGCGCGATGGCGGGCCGATCGGGCGTGACCGACTGTGCGAGCGTCGCGTAGTCGGCGGTCGAGCCGCGGACGGCGACCGTCACCAGGATCGCCGTCGAGATGCTGCCGCCGAGCTGCCGCGCGAGGTTGGTGAAGGCGGCCGCGGCCGGCACGATCGCGTCGGGGACGGCGCCGACCGACGCGACCGTCAGCGGGACGAAGATCTGCGACATCCCTAAGCCCAAGACCATGAGCGGCAGGATCATCGCGTGGAAGTCGGTCGCCGACGTCTCGATGCGCGAGAGCATGAAGTTGCCGATCGCGAGGAACAGCATTCCGGCAGCGACCTGCACGCGCGCCGGCACCTTGTTGGTCGCCATGATCCCCACCGCGACGAACGTGAGCACGCCGCTCGTTCCGGCTTGCACGAGGAACAATTCACCGCTGAGCGTCGCGGTGAAGCCGAGCACCGTTTGGACGTACTGCGGCACCAGCAACACACCGCCGAACAAGGTGAAGCCGAGTGCGACGCTGAGCAGCGAGCCGATCGCGACCGGCCGGTAGCGCAGCACGCGCAGATCGACCATCGGCGTCGGCGTGCCGAACAGCTCCCAGAAGACGAACGCCGTCAGACCCAAGCCGCTGATGATCGAGAACGCGGTGATCCCTGGGTCGGAGAACCAGTCGTTCGTTTGGCCTTGGTCGAGCACGTACTGCAACGATCCTAACCCGACGACGAGCAGGCTCAGCCCGACCGCGTCGAACGGCAGGCGCCGCGGCTTCTCGGGATCGCGCAGCATCGTCGCGGCGAGGATGCCGGCCAGCAGCCCGATCGGCAGGTTGACGAAGAACGCCCAGCGCCAGGACAGGTCGTCGGTGAGGAAGCCGCCGAGCACGGGCCCGACCGCCGGGCCGACGATGACGCCCATCGCGAAGATCCCCGTCGCCAGACCCTGCATCGCGCGCGGGTAGGTGTCGGTCAGGATCGTCTGCGCGGTCGAGATCAGCCCGCCGCCCGCGAGGCCTTGAATGATGCGGAAGAAGACCAGCTCCGGCAGCGAGTTCGAAATGCCGCACAGGAACGAGGCGATGGTGAAGACGGTGATCGAGATGACGAAGTAGTTCCGCCGGCCGAAGCGCGTTTGCAGCCACGGCGTGAGCGGAATGACGACCACGTTGGCCACGATGTAGCCGGTGACGATCCAGGCACCTTGCGCGATGTCGGCGCCCAGGTTGCCCTGGATGGTCGGCAAGGCGACGTTGACGATCGTCGTGTCGATGATCTCGATCATGGCCGCCACGATGACGGCCAGGGTCACCAGCACTCGCCGGAGCCCGTATTCGATGACGTCGACCCGCTGGGGCGCGGGCAGCCCTTGGCTCGCATCCATTGTCGTACTCAGATACGTTAGTGTATCTGAATGGGTTTCACCGTGGGCTACGACTTTTGACGGAAAATGATTTCGTGGAGGACCGCCGGGCGCCCCAAACGCATGTTCCCACCATGCCGGTGGCAAAGCGCGCCCGCTTGACGCGGGTCGAGCAGCGTGAGGAGACCCGGCGCCGCGTCTTGGAGGCGGCCGGGCGGGTGTTTGCCCGGCGCGGGTATGAGGCCGCCTCGCTCGAGGAGATCGCCGAGGACGCCGGTTTCAGCCGCGGCGCCGTCTATTCGAACTTCCGCGACAAGGACGACCTGTTCGTCGCCTTTCTCCAGGAGCGGATGCGCGAAGAGGGCGAGGAGATGCGCGCGGCGATTCTGGCCCAGCCGGATATCGCCGGCCGGATGGCGATCGCGCGTGCCCGCTACATCACCTCACACTGCAAGGACACGGCCTTGCTGTACGCCGAGCTGCAGCTGGCCGCCGCGCGTCACCCCTCGCTGCGGCGCAAGCTGCGGCCGCTTTTCGAACAGCACGTCGAGCTGTTCGCGCGTGTCGCGTTCGACGTGAGCGGCGAGTTCACGCCCGAATTCCGCTCGCACTTCCTGGTCATGTTCGCGGCGCTCGAAGGGATGACGTTACAGAAAGCCAGCGGCCACGCCGACGACGCGATCGCCGAGCGCGCGTTGGGCCTGGTGTTCGATGCGATCACGCCCTACCTGATGCCGAAGCTCCCGGTGATTCACGCCTAAGGGTGGCACTGCCCCGGCCCGCACGTGATCAGTGGGCTGCGCAGGATGAACAGGCCGCTGCCGAAGCGGTCCTGGATGTAGACCAGGCCCCGGTCGTCGACGTAGACGTCGTTGATCTGCACCGAGCCGAACGTGTCCTTCGCCGGATCGAGCGCGGGGATGTAGTGGGCGACGTCGGTGATGGTGCGGGGATCGCTGATGTCGAAGACGCGTAGGCCGCCGCGGAAGTACGTGTCGAGCATCAGCGTGTCGGACCGCCACGACGGACCCAAAGGTTTGCCTTCCCAGATGTTGTGCGAGCCGTAGCGGCCGTTGTTGTGCTCGCTGTTCACCGGCGGACAAAAACGGGTCGTGTCGGCGAACGGCGCGACGCCGAGCAGCACCGGCAATTTTTCGTCGGCGATCGACCAGACCGTTGCGCGCTTCGGTCCATCGGCGCAGGGCGGCGGCCCGAACGCCTCTTCGCTCACCTCGAGCAGGTTGCGGGAGAAGATCGGATACGTCGTGTGGGTGAAGTCCGGTCCGACGTAGCGCATGATCGACACCGTCTGCGGATGGAACGCATCGGTCGTGTCGAGGATGACGATGCCGCCGTCGAGGAAGCCCAGGTATGCGCGGTTTGGGCGTTCGGGGAAGACGTCGGCGTTGTGCAGGCGGATGCCCTGGTCGGCGCCGGGGATCGCGTCGGGCAGCGGGCGGGCGTCGCCGCTGACGACGCCGGGATAGTACCAGCGCGTCATCTCGCGCGGGTGCGCCGCATCGTGCACGTCGACGACCTGCGCGAACATGAAGTCCTTGTCGGGCCGCTTGGGAACGTACGCCTGACCGGCATACGGATCGCGGGGATCGGCCGGGACGTGCGTCGTGCCCGCGCCGCCGGCGGCCCACAACGTCGTCGCGTTGGCGAACCAGACGTGGTGTGTGCCGTGCGAGACGCCGCCCGACGTATTGAAGTACGAGAGCAGCCGCGGGTTCGCGGGATCGCTGACGTCGTAGAAGAGGATCCCCGCGCCGGGCTGGCCCCCCTTCTGCACTTCTTGCGCGACCGCGAGCACGTTGCCGGCAAGATCGAGCGAGTTGCAGTGGATGTGCTTGCGTTCATCGGCGCTGCCCTTGGGGGGCTCACCGGGATTCGCGCCGCCGACGGAGACCGGTACCTGCGCGCGGACGTCGGGGGCCGCGGGGTTCTCGACGTCGACGACGCTGAAGCACGCGACCGGATCGCCGAACTCTTCGGTCGCGACGTACAGATAGCGGTGCCCGGCGACGGAAAAGTGGGTCGTGCGCGGCGCGACGCGCATCGCGAAGCCCTCGCCGCCGCTGCCGCCGTTCAGGTTGGTGTGGCCGACCAGGGTCATGTTCGCCGCGTCGGGCGCCGTTTGCGCCACCGCGGTGCCGGCGAGCAAGGCAAAGGCGACCATCGTCGCCCCCGTACGTGTCACGTGCATTGAAGGGACTCTTCCCGGAGAGCGAGGACTCCACGTCGGATGGCGGCTTACGATCACCCGCGCGATTTTGTCGGCTACGGCGCCAACCCGCCCGATCCTCGCTGGCCCGGCGGCGCACGACTGGCCGTGCAGATCGTAATGAACTACGAGGAAGGCTCGGAGTACGCGATCGGTGAGGGCGACCCGGTCTCGGAGATGTATCTGACCGAAGTGCCTGGTGCGACCGTCGGGCCGGGCAAGCGCGATCTGATCGTCGAGTCGGTCTACGAGTACGGCAGCCGGGCCGGGTTCTGGCGGCTGATGCGCATGTTCGGCGAACGCGCCATGCCGATCACCGTCTTTGGGGCCGCGCTAGCGCTCGAACGCAATCCCGACGCCGCGCGCGCGATCGCCGCGGCCGGCTATGAAGTCTGCTCGCACGGTTGGCGCTGGATCGGCTTCCAGGACATGGGCGAAGAGGAAGAGCGCGCGCAGATGCAACGCGCCGTCGCGTCGATCGAAACGTCGATCGGCGTGCGGCCCTACGGTTGGTACTGCCGCTATGCGCCGTCCATCAACACGCGCCGCCTGGTGGTCGAGGAAGGCGGGTTCCTCTACGACTCCGATGCGTACAACGACGATTTGCCGTACTGGGTCGAGGTTTCCGGCAAGCCGCACCTGGTGATCCCGTACACGCTCGACGCGAACGACATGAAGTACTCGGTGGCGCCGGGCTTCACCGCCGGCGAGGGATTCTTCAATTACCTCAAAGACGCTTTCGACGTGCTGCTGCGCGAGGGCAAGACCTCGCCGAAGATGATGTCGGTCGGTTTGCACACGCGGCTGGTCGGACGGCCGGGACGCGCGGCGGCGCTGGAGCGGTTCCTCGACTACGTGCTGAGCTTCGGCGACGCGGTGTGGGTGACGCGCCGCGTCGACATCGCGCGCCATTGGATCGCGACGCACCCGGCGCGATGAACGAGACGCCGTTCGCGTTCCGCCTGCCGAAGGCGGAACTGCACCTGCACATCGAGGGGACCTTCGAGCCCGAGTTGATCTTCGCGCTCGCGGAGCGCAACGGCATCGCGCTGCCGTATCCCTCGGTCGAGGCACTGCGTCACGCGTACGCGTTCACGAACCTGCAGTCGTTCCTCGACCTGTACTATGCGGCGATGGCGGTATTGCGGACCGAAGCGGACTTCGCCGAGTTGGCCGATGCGTATCTCGCGCGGGC
>JBEKAU010000074.1:0-8621 GCA_050015755.1 Vulcanimicrobiaceae bacterium
TCTGGACGTTTGTCGCCAGCTGTTTCCTGCGATTTCCTTGCAGATCTCTCGCGAGACGCGGCCTCTCGTGGATCGCTCTCGAGGCACGAGCGTTTTTCTTGTGCGCGTGTGCCGGCTTGATCAGCGGGTCTCTCGCCGAACTGACGGGACGTGGCTATCCTCTCGACTGGTACGAATGGGCTGCACGGTCCGTCCAATGCGCCTTCATTCTCTTCGTCTGGTGCAGTCTCTACTTCAGCATCAAGACATGGCAGCAAGCCACGCGAGAACGGGAGCGGTTTCTTCGCGCCGAGGCCGAGGCCCGCGACGCCAGACTGAGCGCGCTACGCTACCAACTCAATCCGCATTTTCTCTTCAACTCACTCAACGCAGTATCGACGCTGGTGCTCGAAGGGAATTCCGCCGCTGCCACGCGTATGCTCGCGCAGATCGGCGATTTCTTACGGACGATGTTGGACACGGAGACCAAGCTCGAGATCCCACTCTCCGAAGAGGTCGCCTTCATCGAGCAATATTTGGCGATCGAGCAAACGCGCCTCGGGTCTCGACTCCGCACCGACGTTTCTATTTCTGCAGACACCTGGGACGCAATGGTGCCGAGCATGCTGCTCCAACCGTTGGTCGAGAATGCCGTTCGTCATGGCGTTGCACCATGTCTCGAAGGGGGAGGGATCGAGATTCGCAGCCACCGCGACGCCACTCATTTGAAGCTCACCATTCGAAACTCCGGATCAGCCAATGAGGGGATGTTCGAGCGCCACCGCACGACGGGAATCGGACTGAGCAACACCGCTGAGCGGCTCAAGACATTGTACCCGGACAACCACGACTTTTCGTTGGAGTGGTTGGCGCTCGGGGGCTGCGAGGTACACATAGAACTTCCGTTCCGCAAGGCCGAGACGACATGAGCACTGCCTTGCGGGTCGTGATCGTCGACGACGAGCCGCTCGCCCGGCGCGGCGTCTCCTTGCGGCTTCGTCAATTCGCCGACATCGAGATCGTTGGCGAGTGTGGCGACGGTAAAACCGCAGTTGAAACGATCCTGAAGCTCTCTCCCGACCTGGTGTTTCTCGACATCGAGATGCCGGTCATGAACGGGTTCGACGTACTCGAGGCATTGCCGGTGGAGCAGATGCCGGCGGTCATTTTTCTTACTGCTTACGAGCAGCATGCCGTGCGCGCGTTTGAAGTGCATGCTCTCGACTATCTCCTCAAACCGGTTGACGACGAGCGCTTCGCGGCCGCAATCCGCAGCGCGCAGCGCTTGATCGAGTCCGCGACCCAGATGCAGATTGCCGCACGCATTCTCGGAATGCTTGGAGAGCGCCCGAAGCACTATGCTTCTCATTTTGCCATCCGAACGGGATCGCGAATTCAGATCGTGCTCGTTGAAGATACCGACTGGATCGGAGCGGCGGGAGACTACAGCGAGCTGCACGTCGGTGGCCGTTCGCACCTTTTGCGGGAAGCGATGAACTCACTCGAAAGGAAATTGGATCCCACGAGGTTCCTGAGGATTCACCGCTCTCGAATAGTCCAGGTCCGCGGTATCACGGAACTGCGGAGTATCGACAACGGGGAGTACACCGTAAAGCTCTCCGACGGGTCCGAACACCGCTCCAGTCGGACCTACGCGAAGCGGCTCGACTCCTGGCTGAACGGCATCCAGGGGAGCTCAGAGGCCGGTCATGTTGAGCGCGGCTTCGGGAAGCCGCGCACCCTCGACGGCGATCGCTGATGTCTCGGCGACGATCTCGTCGAGATCGTCGTGCGTCAGCTAGGGAATTGACGCACATGACCGCCAACGTCCGGCGATCTGGTGGCGCAATGTCCCCAGCACGAACGGCGGTGTACGATGTCTTGGGAGGCTCTTAGTGCGATCGCGTCAATCGCGAGTGCCTTTATCGTTCTCATAGCGGCGATCGCGGCCGTGCAACAACTGCGGCACATGCGCCTCGCGAACCAATTGAGTTCCTACTTCCAGGTCATGGCGTGGAGTCAATCTGGGGAAGGGATCGAAGCTCGGCGATTCCTCGCGTCCTTGGATCTCAGCGATCGCACGACGCTTCTCGCGATGACGACGCCCAAGGTGGATCCTCGGCTCAGCGCGATCGGCGCTCACTACCAGAACGTCGCTCGACTGCTCAATCTCGGGGTCCTCGACGATTTGCTGTTCGGGGCGTACTACGATATGGCTCCGCGGGTGTGGAAGCAGTTGCAACCGATTGCGGCGGCGATGCGCGAGCAAACCGGTGCGCCGATCTGGATCGATTTCGAATACTTGGTATATCGCGAATCCAAACAACGGGTACTGGCGAAGCTTTTCCGTCGCTATCCGGTTGAATTCGTGAACGCCGCAAGCCTCGGGGATCTTATCGCCGCAGCCGATGCAAGAATCATCGACACGGCCGCAACGTAGGGCCTACGTGGGGTGCAGCAGCAGCTTTTGAACGCGCCAGTTCAGGAGTTCGGCGACGTAGAGTTCATTCTCGGCGGGAGCCGCCATCTCGTGGATCCAGCCGAACTCCCCGAGCTGCTTCCCGGCGTGGCCCAGCACGCCCACGACCTCGCCGTCGAGGGTGAGCTTGTAGATACGGCCCGGATACGCGTCCGAACTGTAGAGATATTGATGCGGCGGCGGTGAGATGGCGATCGCCCACGGTGCGCCGGGGCCTTGCAGCCCCTGCAGCGCCGCACCAGTCGGCCGCGCGCCGATCGCCGGACGCGCGGCGGGATCGTACGCGACGTCGATGTGGATCTCGCGAATGAACGCGCCGTGCACGTCGAACACCTGGATGCGCCGGTTGCCGCGGTCGGCGACGTACACGCGGTTCTGCGCGTCGACGGCGATGCTGTGCGGCGTGTTGAACTGGCCGGGACCCGCGCCGGGCGTCCCCCACGAACCGAGCCACATGCCGTTCTTGTCGACCTTTGCGACGCGCGAGTTGATGTAGCCGTCGCTGATGTAGGTGTTGTCGTCGGCGTCCCAAGCGACGTCGGTCACCTGTCGGAAACGTCCGTCTTCGGGCGGCAGCGGCGGGCTCGGATGCTTGAGTGGCCCGGTCGCCTCGTCCGACGCTTCTTGCTTGCGGCCGAACACCATCGCGACGCGACCGTCCGGGTCGAACTTGACCACCATGTCCGAGCCCTTGTCGGTGCACCAGATGTTGTCGTAGCGGTCGATCTTCACCGTGTGCGCGAAGGACCACGCGTACAGGTTATGGCCGATCTCGCGCAAGAACCGGCCGTCCGGGCCGAACTCGAGCAACTGTGCCGCGCTCGCGCCGTAGGCCGGTCCGGTGGTGTTGCCGCGCGAGAAGACGAAGACGTGTCCTTTGGAGTTCACGGCCACCCCGCTGGCTTCGCCCAGATACAGGTCGGGCGGCAGCTTGAGAAAGCCGGGCACCGACTCGAACGCGATGGTCGGCGCAACGACGCTCGGACGCGGGGGGCCTTGCGTCGCCGGCACCTGCGCGAGTTGGGCCGGTGCCATGCAGTCGGGACAGCCGCCGCCGTGCACGCCCTGTGCTCGTGCGATCGCGGTCGTCCCCACGATTGCGCTGCCCACGATGAACGATCGCCGCGTGCCTATCATCCGTCGCCCTCCGCCGCTTCCTTTTCCGCGCTGGTTCGCGAACCTCTTCCCGCCAGGACGGCTGCCTACTGCGAATGTTGTAACCCGATAACGTTCTTGCATGTTAGGCCTGCCGATGAAGATCCAGCTCGATGACCAAGCGCACACGACATGCGAACGTTGGGGCACGATCGGCCCGGTCATTCTCTGCGTGCATGGTGGAGGTGGGTCGCGTAAAAGCTGGACGCGTACAGCAGAGCGTCTCAGTGATAGGTATCAGGTCGTCGCATACGACCAACGCGGACACGGCGACTCCGCACGTGTTGCCGGGCCGATGGCATATTCGCGCGGCGTCGCAGATCTGAGAAACGTGGCGGACGCAGTCGGAGGGGCCGACTTTGTAATTGGTCATTCATGGGGTGGTGCGGTGGTCATCCTCGCGGGCGCGAGTGTCGCCAGGCGCGGCGTCGTCGCGATCGATCCACCCGTGGTGCAACCTACGCGCGACTGGTACGAGAACTACATCGCGGAACTCGACGGCTTGTTTGCCCAAACGGGAGAAGCTCGTGATGCCGCTGTGCGCGCGAGCGTCGCGGCCTGGCATTGGAGCGACGCTGAAGCGCGGGTACACGCAATGCACGCAATGACAACAGAACCGATCATTCGTCTACGTGATGAGAATCGCGGCTGCGACCTGCGCAAAGACATCGCGAGCTATTCAATGCCGTTGCTTCTCTTACTCGCCGGGAAGCGCGGCTCGGTCAATCCGGAACCGGTCTATGACGAGGTTCTCTCGCACCGCGCGCCGACCGTGAGCATCGTTTCGTTCGAAGACCAGGGGCACAGCCTCCATCGAACAGCCTTCGAACCTTATATCGATGCGTTAGAAGCATTTCTGACGGCTGCGCCCCCTGCGTAGGGGAGGTAGTGCACCTGATCGTCGTGCGCAACAACGCCGTGTCGACGACGACGCGGATTGCCCCACAGCGATCGGTTCGATAGACGGGGACGGTGGAAAGGCGGCCGAGCGTTTCGGGTGACGGGTGGCCGAAGCTGTTGTGACGGCCGACGGAGATCAGCGCAACGTGGGGCTGCACGGCGGCAAGGAAGGCGCTCGTCGTGGCCCAGCGCGAGCCGTGGTGCCCGATCTTCAGCAGATCGCTGCGTACGTCGACGTCGTGCGCCAGCAGGAACGGTTCCGATGGAGCGAGCACGTCGAGCACGACACCGTCGTCCGTCTGCCAGCGCATCCCCGCGCGCGCGACGCGCACCGGTACGTCGCGTTCGCGGGCCGCCGCGAGACAATCGACATACGCCCGTCCGCCGTACTGCTGACCGCTATCGGCAATCGCGTCGACCCGCAACGCGCGCACGATCGGGGCACATCCGCCGACGTGATCCCATAAGGCGTTTGGCTCACATGATCGAACGAGCGTTTGCTATTCACATCGTTGCGCTGCGGCGTTGGGCTTTCTACGCGTCGTTCGGGTCATAGAAGATATACCAGTTCGGAGCGAGGCGCGCATAGCTGCGGTCCGAGGATCTCTTATCTATCGATGGATCGTTCCCGGGGTCTCTCGCCTTGTTGAATGGCAAGTCGACACTTTGAAAGATCGGGGACTCGTGTTTTCTCGTATAGAGTAGTCCCTCGTACGGTCCGCCCCGAAGCGACGACGTGTCTTGCCAAAGATGGAATTCCGCTGCCCCGAGGCGTGCCTCAAACCGTATGATCCCAAGGTCATTCATCATCTGCTTGACGACTGGATAACGTGGATCGTTTGCTGCGAGGTACCCCGACGCCGTTTCCAAGCGAAGCGGCTCACGTATAGTATCGGCAAACAGGATTCGAGGCTTCCGGGCGCAGAGCTGAAGGAAGGTCCCGAAATCCCTCCGGTGCGTGTGAAACTCTTGCGCGATGCTTTGCTGTGACGGCTCGGGCGCGGACGTATCGCATGACGTACACATGAGGAAGACCGCCAAGGACATGGCTCCGCTCAAGAACGACGCTGCACGATCGTGAACCGTCAATCGTCCGTTCGGGCCGTAGCGATGACGGAGGGAGATCATTCGAGAGGTCACTCGCTTAACAGCGGAGCGAAGTAGAGTCGCGTGGCCTGCACACCAGTACCCCATCCACCTGGTACGACCTCTCTGCAGTGATCCTCTGCAGTGATCAGCGTCGGCTGGTGCACAGCAGCGGTGCAATCGACTCAGCGTCGGCGACGATGCGGATCGCACCGCAGCGATCGGTGCGGTAGACGGGCACGCCGGCGGCGCCGAGGCGGTCGAGTGTCTCTGGTGATGGATGGCCGAAGCTGTTGTGCCGACCAACGGAAATCAATGCAACTCGCGGGCGAACGGCGGCGAGAAACGCGGTTGTGCTCGCCCAGCGTGATCCGTGATGACCGACCTTGAGAAGACCAGCGCGCAGGTCGAGGCCGCGCGCCAACATGCGCGCTTCGCTCCCTTCGCCGGCGTCGCCGGTGAAGAGCGCGCGATATGTTCGTCCGTCAGGGAGCCGATAGGAGAGCAGTACGACGATGCTGTTCTCGTTGACATCGTCGCCTGTGTCGGCAAGAAACGGCTCCGAGGGCGCAAGCACGTCGAGCAGGACACCGTCGTCGGTCTGCCAGCTCATTCCGGTCCGCGCCACCCGCACCGGCACGCCGCGCTCGCGAGCGGCGGCGAGACAATCGACGTACGCCCGCCCACCGTACCGCTGACCGCTATCCGCAATCGCATCGACCCGCAACGCCCGCACGATCGGGGCACAGCCACCGACGTGATCGCCGTGCGGGTGGGTCAGGACCATGAGGTCGATGTGGCCGATGCCTGCGCGGCGCAGGTATGCGAGGACGATGCGTTCGCCGACGAGTTCGGCTGGTGATTCGTCGCCCTCGCTGGGGCCGCGCTCCAGGCGGCCGCCGGTATCGATGAGGATGGTGTGACCGCGCGGTGTGCGCACGACGATGCCATCGCCCTGTCCAACGTCGAGCATCGTAATCGTCAAGTGACCATCGGGGAGCCGCAGCGTCGTCGCCAGCACCGTGAGGCTGGCAGCAACGAGGATGCCGACTGCGACGCGCGGGTAGCGGCGCAGCAGCCTCGCGGCGAGGACGGCGAGCGCATCGTAGGCGATGATGGCAGTCGTGGACGGAGGGGCGACGACGATGCGAGCGCCAGGCAGCGATGCGACGTGGCGCACGACCCAGGTGACGGCGTCGACGTCCCACGTCGCGACATATGCGGCGAGCGTCCCGAGCGGCGGGATCGTCGCGCCCGCGAGCGTCGCGATGCCGGCGAGCATGCCGAGCGCCGTCGCCGGTACGACCACCGCGTTGGCCAGGATCGCGTAGGGAGCGAGGACGCCGAAGGTCGCGGCGCTGAGGGGCCACACGCCGATCTGCGTTGCGATCGTCAACGCGAGCGCTTCGCGGATGCGACTGGGCATCGGCACGCGTTCCAGCGCGTGGGTAACGGGCTTGGCGAACAGGACGATCGCCGCGACGCAGGAGAACGAGAGCGCGAACGACACGGTCGCGACCGCGGACGGCCAGATCGCGGCGACGACGAGCGCGGCGAGCGCCAACGCGTTCCAGGAGAAGAGCCGCGCTCCCCAGGCCCGCGCCAGCAACGCCAAGCACACCATCACCGCGGCGCGCTGCGAGGGAAGATGGGCGCCGCTCAGCCACGCGTACGCGATGACGCACGGCATCGCGCCGAGCGACGCCGCAATGCGCGGCACGCCGATCAGCCGCAACAACGCCAACACCAGCCCCGCGACGACGCCCAGATGCAGCCCCGCGGTGACGAGCACGTGGACCGTGCCGGTCGCTTGGAAGTCATCCCGCAACGCGTGCGGCAGCGTCCCGCGCTCACCCCACAAGGCGCCGGCGAGTACGGTCGCCTCGGGCTCGGGGATCAGCGCTCGCAGGCGACCGGAGAGCGCCGCGCGGAGCCGCGCAGCCCACGTGCGCACGTCGCGCGGATCAGGAGGCGCACGCGAAAGCACGCGACCGGCCACGAGTTCGCCAGCCAGTCCCTCGCCGAGCGCGATAGCGCGTCGCGAGGGCTCACCGGGATTGCGCGGCTCGTCGAACGGCGCGAGCCGCCCACGCACGACGAGCCGATCCCCCGGCCCGACCACACCGCGAACACCCGCGCGAACGACCGGCCCACCGTCGAGCGCAAACGGGAAGCTCGCGACACCATCGCTCGTGCGCACGTCGCCGACGACCGTCCCAGCCCAGCGCTGCGTGTGCGTCTCCGCATCGACGAGCGGCGGCGCGCCGCGCAGCGCGGCAAGCGCGACGACGAACGCGACCGCGGGCAGCAAGAGCGGTGCACGAACCACACCGGCCTTTCACGCCGCGGTCGCGCGCGACTAGGTCGTGGCGCGCATCGAGCGGCGTAAGAACGCGGCGAAGTCGGCGGCGGCGGGGCTCGGATTGCGTGGCAGAGCGATGCCGACGGTGATGGTGAGCGGCGGATGCGTGATCGGGATCGCGCGGACGCCGGTCGGCTCGGGCGTGACGAGGCCGCGCGGAAGGACCGCGACGCCCATCCCGGCGGCGACGGCGAACGGGATGCTCGTCACCGCTCCGAACGTCGCGCTGAGCGCCAAATCGAATCCGCCGTTGTCGACCGCGTGCTGCAACAGACGCCGGAACACGCAGCTTTCGTCGCTGACGATGACGCGCTCGCCGCTCAGGTCGGTCAGCCGCACGCTCTTCGCGTGCGCGAGCCGATGGCGGCGCGGGACGAGCGCGACCAGCGGCTCTTCGTAGAGCGGCGTGAACGGAAAGGCCGGATCGGCGTGCCGCGGGCGTGCGCAGACCGCGAGTCCGATCCGTTCGGCCTGCAGCAAGTCGAACGCGGCGACGCTGCCGATGACCTGAACGTTGATCTCGATCTCGGGGTGCTCGCGGCGGTACGCGACGATGAGCGCCGGCAGCTGACGCGAACCGAACGGCTCGATCGAGGAGAGGAAGAGCGGCGTCACGCCCTTCTCGGGCGTGGCCTGATCGTAGAGCCGGCGCGCGTGGGC
>JBEKAU010000075.1:0-8551 GCA_050015755.1 Vulcanimicrobiaceae bacterium
CGACGTCTTCCTCGATCGACGCGCGCATCCGCTCGATCGCCTCGCGCCGATACGGCTCGTGAAGGTAGGCGATCTTGATGTCGCGTTCGCTGGCGGCGAAGTGCGTGGGGCCGAGCAGGTCGTCGAGCGTACGCGCGCCGACCGGCAGCACCGCGAGTGCCGCGTCGCGGAAGACGGCCAGGACGTCCAGGTTGCCGTGCGCCGCGCGCACCGCCAGCGCCAGGCTGCGCATCGGCTGTGCGCTCAGCATATTCTCGAGCGGCAGCATCCCGAGCGCGTAGAACATCCCGCCCGCGTTGAGATTGCGTGCGATCGGCGCCAGCCACGGCATGCGCCAGGCGAAGAAGCCGGGCTCGTACATGCGCCGCGTCGAGGCGGTCATGGTCGGCGCGCGCCACGGCCCTTGCATGAACGTGCGCTCGCAGAGCGCCTCCGCCTCGTCCTCGTGCTGATGGTTGGCGATCAGCACGGTGGGACCGCGCCGGAACGGCAGCCGTCCCCACTGTCGCACGCGGATGCGGAAGAACAGATACGGTCGGCGGAACAGGCACACGACCGCGACGAACAGCGCCGACCAGATCGAGGCCACCGGTCGCGCGCCGACGCGCAGCACGATCAACGAACCGACGAAGAAGCAGCCGCCGGCGAGCGCGAACATGCCGCGATACCCGTCGCGTGGCGTGGCCGCGTGGACGATCATCCAGCCGCCGATCGCCGGGGCGAACACGCTCGGCAAGTTCGAGACGGTTCCCCAGATGCCCAGATCGCGCGCGGCGTCGCCGAGCTCGGGGATGGTGTCGAGCGCGAGTGCCCAGCCGACCGAGAAGACGCCCCCGTAGCCCAGACCGAAGAGCGCGGCGTAGAGGAAGATCAGGTTCGCCTGCGGCGCGAGCGCGAAGCCGAGCGCCGCCAGCGTCATCGGCACGCCGGAGATCGCGACGATCACGCGGCGGTCGATGCGATCGGAGAGCACGCCGGTGACGATGCTCGAGACGACCGCGCCGACCAGCGAGGCGGCCGCGACCAAGCTCGTGCCGAGCGGTGCGTCGTGGACGTGGAGCACGTCGTTGAAGAAGTACAGGATGTAGGTCTGCAGCAGCGTCATGCCCAGCACGATCCAGCCGCGCGCGACCAGCGTGATGCCCAAGTCGTGCCAGTCGCGGACGATCGCCGGCGCGCGGGCCGGTTGCGCGTGCGGCCGCTCGCGGCGGATCGCGAGCAACGAGGTCGCGCTGAGCACGATGAACAGCGCCATGACGAACAGCGCGACGGTCGGCGTCAACTTCGCCGCCGCCGCCAGGCCGAGCACGGTGCCGAACAGTGTCATCGCGCCGCGCACGCCGGCAGCGGTTCCCCATGCGCTCTTGGGCACGACGTCGGGTAAGAGCGCCTGATAGATCGTCGAGGCGGCCGCGATCGCGATACTGGCGGCGACGACCTCGATGCCGAGCAGTCCCGCGCTGTGCGAGACGGCCATCGCGCACAGCGCGAGGATGTCGACCGCCAGGGCGATCGCCGTCTCGCGGCGGCGGTCGCCGCCGCGTCGGCGCGCGCGGTCGGAGAGCGCGCCGGCGACCATCGGGACGAACGTCGTCGCGATTGCCGCCAGCGTCGCCAGCAGCGCGAGCACGTCGGTGTGCACGTTGGTATGCCGCATCCGGTCGATCTGTAAGAGGATCGCCGGGATGATGATCGGCAGGATCGCGACGTCCTGGAACTGGATGCCGAGCCACAATGCGTTGACCGCGGCGTGGCCGCCCAGCCCGAAGCGCGCGGCCGACGATGTGGTGGTCCGTTCGCTCAATCGATGTCTGCCCAGGCCGCAACGGTCACCCGAACGTCGGCGTTCGGCGTCGCGATGAGCACGTGCGCCGGCGGCAGCGCGCGCGCGGCGTCGCGCTCGGTCGTCCCGAAGCTGCCGCGGGTGATGCGAAACGCGAGCCGCGCGCCGTGCACCAGCGGCAGGCCGAGCCGGTAGTGGCGTGCGTCGACGCGGTCCATCCGGATCTCGGCCGGATTCCAGTCGCTGCGGTCGGTGCTGATGTAGATGTCGTCGGTGGGCGGCGTGCGCGGCGGAACGAAGACGTCGATCGTCACCGTCACCAGCTCCCCGCTATCGGCCTGGGTCGGCGACTGCGGGGCGATGACGTAGGCCGTCTTCGGCAACTCGCTCGCGGGATGCGCCGTTTTATCGAGCGTGCCGATCGTTGCGCGACCATCGGCGTCGAGCGCGATCGCGATCGCGCGGCCCGGCACGACGCCGCTACAGGCGGTGCCCGCGGCCAGCCGCAGCACGCCGCCCCCGGCGATGGCGAGCCGATCGTCGGCGCAGGCGAGCGGGACGACGCGGAAGAGCGTGGCGGCCGCGGCAGCGACCAAAAGTGGATGAGTCACGGCGTGATCGCGATGCTCCAGCGGGGAATCCAACGCACGCCGCCCCAGTCGAACGCGTAGCCGCGCGAGACCTGCAAGCCGATGTTCGGGAACGGGCGCAGGCGCAGCGTCCCGGTCACCGCCCACGGCGCCGGGCCGAAGCCGCCGAACTGGAGGAAGTCGTCGTTGCGGGTGACGGCGAGCTGCGCCGAGGTGTTGACGTTGGGGGTCAGCTGCGCCGTCACCGTCGTCGAGCGCGCGACCGCGACGCCGTCATAGGCGTCGTAGCCGACCCACGACGTGCCGTCGGGCGCGAGCAGCGGCGGTGAGGGGATCGGATAGAAGAGCGCCTGCGCATACGGATAGATCTCGGCGGTCCACGAGTTCTGATAGGTCGCGAGCATGGTGAAGGCGCGCGAGAACTGCCGGGAGACCGTCGTTGCTGCCGTCACCTCGTCGTAGTGGTGCGGGTAGGCGTACCAGGTGCGCGTGCCTTCGAGCGTTGCGCCGATGCGGGTGCGCAACGGGCCGCGCACGACCGGCGTCGCCAGGAACGCATCGAGGCTATGACGCCAGACGGTGCCGTAGTGCGATGCATCGGGCAACACGGTCAGCAGGCCGCCGTGTCGCGCGTCGTATCCGATATCGGCGGTCAGCCGTAGCGTCGTGCCGCCCAGCAGCGGCATGTCGGGCGTGCGCAGGCTCGTGTCGAACGACGATTCGCCGAACGAGCTGGCGACGAACGTGACGCGGCCGCCGGCCTGGCCGAATGCCGCGCCCAGACTGGCCTGCCCCGACCAGTACCCGTAGGCGTCGGTCCCTTCGGCGGAGATCGTGTAGATCTGATTCATCCGCCGATAGGCGTCGAAGCCGGTCGAGGGCGAGCCGCGCAGCGGCTGATCGTACGACGCCGTCGCGTACTCGGTGTCGCCGTTCGCGAGCTGCTCCTGGAAGCCGACGTCGGGGCCGAGGCCGTCGATCCAGCGGCCGTGGATGGTGGTGAGCGCATACGGCGTTCCCCACAGGCCATAGGGCTGATCGAAGTCGGCCGCCGGCAGGGAGCTGGCGCCGAAGCCGGCCGAGGTGGCGTACGTGTACATGTACGAGGGCACCGGGACTGCGCCGACCGAGGTCGGGAACGCGGCCGGCCGAAAGCGCACGTTGGCGTGCGGCGTGATGTCGGCGTGGCGCGCGCGGATGTACGCGTAGCGGTCGACGACGTCGGGAAACGCGAAGAGGTGCGGATCGATCGGCGTGTCGGTCGCGGGGCCCAGTGCGCGCGTCGTCCGATGGTCACCGCTGACCAGATCCAGCAGGTCGACCTGTGTATCGTCGAGATCGAGCGCGATCGCGTCGGCGTCGACCGCGAGCGTGCCGCGCGCGATCCGGGCATGGCCGGCCAGCACGACGCGATCGGTCTTGAGGTCGACCGCGATGGCGTCGGCGCTCGCGCGCGTACCGTCGTCCAAGCGCAGCGCCGCGGAGCCGCGCGCGATCACCGTGAGCGTATCGGCGAAGAAGACGACCGTGCCGCCGTCGAGCACCGCGCTCGGCCGCGCCCACGCGGCGATCGGAACGCCGGCGAGGCCGGCTGCAGCAACCAGCGCGGCGAGCGTGCGCCGCAGCGTCACGAGGGGTTAGACGGTCCGGGCCGCGTCTGCGGGATTCCGCCGGGCGGCGTCGCCTTCGAGCGCGGAAACAACCCGCTGCCGTTGTTGAACGGATTGGGATTGAACGGAGTGGGGACCGCACCCGGCTGCGCTTCTTGCGGCGCACCGGTACGGTTGTCGGACCACGCCGCGACGTTGACCTTGCGCGAGTACGCGTCGGCTTCGGGGACGAAGAACTCGATCGGCGGCTGTTCCAGACCGTCCTCACCGACCGCGACCGAGTTCCACGAGCCGCGCGTAACGCGGAACGCGAACTTCGTCCCCGACGCGAGCCGCACGACGGTGCGATACCGCTGGCCGTCGACGCGGTCGAGCTTGATCGCCTGCGGATTCCAGCTGCTCACGTCGGTGGCGAGGTAGACGTTGTCGGTGATCGCCGTCGTCGGCGGGACGGTGACGAGGAACTCGACCGGTACTTCCTTGCCGGTGATGCGCCGGCCGCCGATCAGCTCGGGCGCCGCGACCGTCGCGGTGTTCGCCGCCGCCGCGCTGACGTCGGGCGCGAAGACGGTCTCGAACGGGACCTTCTTCGCCGAAAGGTCGAGCTCGGTGACTTGTTTGCTGGCCGGGTCGAGGACGGCGCGCGCGTAGAGCTTGGCGTGCGGCTGGAGCGTGGTCGGCTGACCGCTCGCGTAGTCGAGCACCTTGACGTCGGTGGCGAGCTTGAACGCATCGCCGCTGCTGAAGTAGACGTAGCCGTCGCGCACGTCGAGCAACTGTCCGGTGAAGCGCACGAGGCCGCCACCCTGTGCCAACGTAGGCAGGGCGAGCGCGACGAGCGCGAGGACGGCGAGCAGGGTGCAGAGACGGCGAATGATCATGGCAGGATGGAGAACCCTGAGCCCGGATTCCAGCGGTTACCACCAAACCCGAAGTCGTACGTGCGGCTCAGGTCGAGCAAGATGTTCTTCGCCAGCCGGATGCGGACATCTAAGATCACTTCTTCGGGTACCCGGCCGTAACCGTACGGCGGGCCGGGGACGGGGTCCGGAAAGTCGTAGTGGCGCTGTCCCATGATGCTGGCGGTGAAGGCGTTGCTGGGCGTCCACACGCCGGCCAGCGTCCACCCACGCAGGGTCGCGAGCCCGTCGAACGCATCCTGGCCGCTGAAGCAGCCATAGCCGGGACTGCAGATGACGTTGCCATACGGCGCCGGATACATGACCGACTGCAGCCCGCCACCCCACTTGTCGGCGATGTGCTGCACGTCGTAGGTGAGAAACGCGTTGATGTGCTGGCGGTCGAATGGCCGACCCAGCGAGAGGCGCATGTCGCTCGTGTCGGTCATGTGCGGGGTGTTGAACCACTGGAGCTGGCGGTCGTAGCTGACGCTGAACGAGTATGCGCCGACCTTGATCGGGCTCGTGTAGAGCGTCCCGCCTTCGTCGTGGTAGAACGCGTCCTGCGGGCCGGGCTGCAGACCGGGGTAGCCGCCCTCGCCGTACGCGTCGTGCGCATCACCGACGCCGCTGCGCAGTCGGAACAGGATCGGCGTGTACTTGGTGAAGAGATGGTTCTCGAACCCGGTCCAGGTCAGCATCGTCGTCGTCGGATGCTCGCGCCAATTCGGGTCGTACGGCGGCGAGGGGTCGTACTCTTGGTCGTCGGGCGGGTGGTAGTACCCCAGCAGATAGCCGTAGTAGTTGTCGCGGGTGAAGGACAGGCCCGAGCGTGGCAGGCCGACGTTCAGGTTGATCTCGCCGAAGGCGGCCGCGTTGTACGGCCCGCGGATGAGCCCGAAGTCGTGGGTGACGTCGGGCTCTTGCGCGTCGATCGTCTCTTGCCCGAACAGACGGCTCTCGAATTTCGGCGACCAGCGCTTGTAGCCGATCAGGTTGATCTGTTTTTGCGCCGACGTGAGCGGGTCGATGCTGAAGACGATGTAGTCCTTGTCCCAGACCCAGTGCTGGTCGAAGGCGAGATACGTGCCGTTGATCGGATCGTTGCGCAGGTGGAGCGCGGTCAAGCTGTGGGCCGAGCCCGCGAACGGGAGGCCGACGTCGAAACGGCCGCCGGAGAACGCGTTCTCGAAGTAGTGCGAGTTTGCCGAGAAGACGACGACGTAGCGCGGCACCGGGACCGAGAGGCCCAGCGGCGAGATGCTCAAGTTGGTGAACGAGGCGATGTTCTTGGGGACGATCAGCACCCGCGAGGCGCGGATGTACGGCTTGATGGTGCTGGTGTCGGGGAGATAGAACGTGTCGCCCGGCTGCGCGCGGCCGGGATGCGGGTCGCTCCAGTCCGAGCCGAAGAACGTCCAGCGCTCGGGCGTCGTGGTCGTCTCGGGCAAGAAGTACGTCTTGTCGACGTCCAGGAAGCCGGCCAGCGCGGCGCCCGACAGATGGACGTTGCGGCCGTCGACGTGGACGTTGCCGGCCACGACATAGCGGTTGAGCTTGACGTCCATCGCGAACGTGTCGCCGCGCACGACCGTCCCGTCGGAGAGACGGATGGTGACGTTGCCGTCGGCCGTGATCTCGTAGCGATCGTAGTAGAAGTCGACCTGGGCCGCGCGCACGTCCATGCTGGTCGGCGGCGTCGCGCTCGCAAGCGAGGGGGCGACCGCGACGAGCGCGCACGCGAGCAGAGCGGCAAACGTACAGCGCATGAATCGCTTCCCGCGTTCAGTCATGCGGGACGCGCGGTCCTGCGTCCCACTCCAAAGTCTAAGCAAGCGTGGTGTTGGGATCGCGACTCAAGTGGAGATGCACCGAGCGCGAGGTCAGCAAGTTGGTCACGACGCGGCTGCCTTCGAACTCCGCGCCGTACGGAAGGCGCGCCATTCCTTCGGATTCCATGAACCGGGTCAGACGTTTTCCATTTTTGCCCGGGCAGTAGAGCATGAGGAACCCGCCACCGCCCGCTCCGACGACCTTGCCGCCGAGCACTCCGTACTCTTGACGCACGTACGCGTAGAGGCGCTCGACCGAAGAGAGGGTCACCCGGCCCGAGAGCTGCTTCTTGGCCTCCCAATGCTCGTGCATGAGCTCGCCGAAGCGATCGAAATTGGCCGCGCGCATCGCTTCGCCGATCTGATAGCCGATCTCGCGAATGCGCAGCAGGTTGTCCTCGACCGCGCTGGGCCCGGCGTCGAGCTGTTTCTTTTGCTCGCCGAGGATCTCGGTCGTATCGCGCTGGACGTTGGTGTAGTACAGGTGCGTGTTCGCCAGGAACTCGTCGATCGCGTAGCTCGGCAGCGCGATCCGTTCGGTCCGAACGTTGCCGGCGCGGTCGATGTGCAGCTCGGTCAGACCACCCAGTGCCGCCATGTACTGGTCCTGCTTGCCGATCGGCTTGTTCAGGGTCTCCAGCTCGATGACGCACGCCTCTTCGGCCAGCGTCTCGGCGGGAACCGGTCGCGCGAGATAGGTGCGAATCGCGTTGAGCAGGCCGACCAGGTAGCAGCTGGACGACCCGAGCCCCGTGCCGGCCGGAAGGTCGGCCACCGAAGCGATCTCGATGGCGTCCGAGATGCCGTGATTCTTGAGCGCCTCGCGGGCGAGTTCGTGCTGCAGGTCGTCGACGTGATCGACGACCTCGCTCTTGGTGTAGTGGAGGCGGAGCTTGCGGTCGGCATACGGGACGTTCAGCGCGACGTAGAGATACTTGTCGATCCCGAGCGCCAGAATGTAGCCGCCGTGTTTGGCATAGAAGCTCGGGAGATCCGTGCCTCCACCGCCCAGCGTGACGCGGAACGGCGTGCGCGTGACGATCATCGGTCGGCCCTTCCGTGCCGTTCGTCAGAGCCATTTTTTTTTGGAGACTGCCGCGGCCGGCGCAGGACGTTCCTTGTCATGTGCGGCGCGGCACAAAATGTTCAGGCGCGATCTCCGGCCCGCACGTGCGGCGGGTCATCGGCGGTCCGTTCGGTGCTGCGCCAGGGCGTGTGCCAGGCAACCGTTTGCCATGCGCACGAGTCGTCGCTCCGCCCGTACGGGAGGCGCGATCCCGCGCAAAATGGAACGCCGCGGAACGCCATGCCGCGCATTCTCGCCTTTGTTCTCGACTCCGCCGGCGTCGGTGCTCTCCCAGATGCTCATGCCTATCACGACGCTGCCGATGCGAACACGATCGGGAACGTCGCGGAACGGCTGGGTGGGCTGCACCTTCCCAATTTCGCACGTCTCGGGCTGGGTCACGTGACCCCCATCCGCGGCGTCTCCGCGGATGCGCCCCCCGTGGCCGCGGTGGCCAAGATGAGGGAACGCTCAAAAGGGAAGGATACCATTACCGGCCATTGGGAAATGGCCGGGGTCGTGACCGAAGTTCCCTTCCCCACCTACCCGAGCGGGTTTCCGCCCGAGGTGGTCGAGGCATTCACCGCGATCGTCGGCAAGCCGCCGCTGGGGAACGTGCCGGCGTCCGGGACCGAGATCATCGCCGAGCTGGGCGAGGAGCACCAGCGCACGGGCCGGCCGATCCTCTATACGTCGGCGGATTCGGTGTTCCAGGTCGCGGCCCATGAAGAGACGATCCCGCTGGCGACGCTCTACACCTGGTGCGAACGG
>JBEKAU010000076.1:0-8542 GCA_050015755.1 Vulcanimicrobiaceae bacterium
GGGGGTTCATCGCGAGTTCCTCGTCGCCGGCGACGAGGGGCTTGCGCGTGACGGCCTGCAGGTGCGGGTTGTCACGGAAGGTGTGCTTCACAATGCGGTCCTCGAGCGAATGAAAGCTGATGATTGCGATGCGCCCGCCGCTCGCGGTGAGGTCGATGGCTGCGGCGAGCCCGGCGCGCAGTGCGCCCAACTCGTCGTTGACGGCGATGCGCAGCGCCTGGAACGTGCGCGTCGCGGGGTGGATGCGACCGGAACGCGGCACGACCCGCGCGACGACGTTGGCCAGGTCGACGGTATCGCGAACGGGGGTCCCGGCATTGCGCAGCGCGACGATCGAGCGCGCGATCTTGCGCGACGCCCGCTCCTCACCGTATTGATAGATGGCGTCCGCGATCTCGTGCTCGTCGTGCGTCGCCAGCCACTCCGCGGCGCTCTCGCCCTGAGTCGGGTCGAGCCGCATGTCGAGCGGCGCCGCGACTTGGAACGAGAAGCCGCGCTCGCCCTCATCGAGCTGCATCGAGCTGACCCCCAAGTCGAACAGGATCCCGTCGATCGACGTGATCCCGAGCGGAGCGAGTCGCGCGGCCAGATCGCGAAAGTTCGCGTGCAGCAGGGTGAAGCGCGGATCGTCCGGCGCGCGCTCCGCCGCGCCCGGATCCAGATCGAACGCCACCAGCCGGCCCGCCGGCCCGAGCGCCTGCAAGATCAGCGCGGAGTGTCCGCCGGCCCCGAAGGTCGCGTCCACGTACGTCCCGTCGGGACGAATCGCGAGCGCCTCGACGCTCTCGCGAGGCATGACGGGAAGATGTGCGGGCTGCATATCTAACGGCGCTCCGCCCCAGGCTCCGCGCCCCCCACGCGCTTCGCGCGCGGGTCCCCCGGACGAGGCGCGGCATGACGAAAGGGAACAGATCGTGATTCCCCCGGGGCCGCGCCGCCGACGTCGTCATCAAAATAGCCCCAGCTCGGTGGCGAAGTCGGGGAGCTCGCCGCGATCGTGGACGTGGCGCTCGTGGCGGTCCTTCGCCCACAGCTCGACGCGCGTCAGCGAGCCGATCGAGACGACGTCCTTATCGATGGAAGCGTAGGCGCGCAGCGTGGCCGGGATGACCAGCCGCCCCTGGGCGTCGCAACTGACTTCCTCTGTATGGGCGAAAAGGTGGCGGACGTAGCTGCGGTAGCGGGCGTCCTTCACCGGCGCGGCCTCGAGGCGAGCGCAGACCTCTCCCCACGCGGCGGCGGGGTAGAGCGCCAGGCATGGGTCCGGCTCGGCGATCGTCAGGAAGAAACCGGCACCGAGCCGCTCGCGGAAACGCGCGGGCACGACGAGGCGACCCTTCTCGTCAAGGCTATGATCGACCGAACCGGTGAATAGCGGACGATCCCCAGCCAGGAATCCCACTAGGTCCCACTTCCATCCACTGCCAACCACTATATCCCACCGGATGCCTAGCGGCAACCGCATCGCGGCACGAACGTATGTTCGCTCGCCGAACGTCGCCGACTCCGAGAGTCGCGAATGCGAGGCTGGTGGTCATGCGCGCGTGGAAGGAGCGTGCGTGACGAACGGGTCCACGTCGCCGGAAGAGATCCTCGCCGACATCGCCGCGCGGGTCCACGCCCCGATCAAAAAGCGCAACGACTACGACTACGACGCCGCGGTCGACGAGACGGGGGCCCTCGTGCGCGGGAGTGGTCTCTTCACGGGGAGCTTCAGGACGGATGCGTTTGGCTGGACCTGCGACGTCCGTGCGAGCGCTGAGGCAATCCGTGTCGAGGGTCCGCTGACCGACTTTCCGCTCCACATCTCGGTGAATCGCAGAAGCTCGTTGCTCGCGATGAACTCGACGCCGTTCACCATCGGAGAACGGCACCTTCCTGTCTTTGCTCCTGAACCGAACGACCTGAAACGCGACGCCATTCCCTCAGGCGAGGCGGCGACACTCATAGGGGAAATCATCAGGACGTCGCGAGACCTGCTCCACCTCTCGCGTTTCCAACTCGTCGGCTATCTCTTCTGGCCTACGGGTGTGGCGGACATCGAGAAGCGCATTCGATGCATGGGCGCGTTGAGCGCCTGCCTTTCTGCCGGGGTGCCCCCGGTCGAGTGGCCCGTACCTCGATTGCCGGAGGCCTTTGCAATGTTACAGGAGGCAGCAAATCGCTGGGCGATCAGCGACGGTGAAGAGCTTCAGGACGCGCTTGAAGAGGCGACGGAATCCGAGCTCCGACAACTCGTGGACATCGTGTCGCCATTCTTTCGCCAAATGACAGAATACGCTCTCGCGCACAAATCCGAAGACGGCGTCGATGAGCTGATGGAGCTCGCGGGCTCTTTGCCGAGCGTCTCCTCTACGTCGACTGGCAGGAAGAGCGCGCGTTGTCCTGAGTCGCGCAGGCCCGACAGACGCAGACGCGGCCCCGGGCTTCGGGCGGGATCCGCTCGAGCACATCGGGCGGGATCCGCTCGGTAAAGCACCAGCAGGTGGGCTCACCGGCGGCCGCACCGCAAGCGTTGTCGCCATCGCACAGCGGGCATCGCTCGACCGCTCCTTCTCGCATCGCGGCCCCTTCGCGGATCGGCCGCCTGGCCACCGCCTGCGCCTGCTGTCTCGCTCCCTGGACCGAGCGGACTCGCCGGAAGTCATGGTCCCAGGCGCTTGCCAGAACGCAAGGCCGGGGGGTGGGCGCGGCGAAGGCAGCCGGGACGTGTCCCCTCGCGCCACTTGGCTGACGCTTTGTCTCGTCGTCGCTGCCCTCTCTGGGTGCAGTGCGAACAGCTTTGTGCCCGGCGGTCCCCACCAAGTGGCGCCCGACCAGCTCCAGGCTCTCATTCGAAGTGCCTCGACGGCGAACGCCGTCGATCCGAAACTCGTTGCCGCGGTAATCGACGCGGAGTCGGGCGGCGACCCCAGTGCCGTCTCGCGCGTCGGCGCACAAGGACTGATGCAGCTGATGCCGGACACCTGGACGCAATACGGCGTGGGAAACCCCTTCGATCCCGTTGCCAACGTCGACGGCGGGACGCGCTACCTGCACGATCTGCTGCGGCGGTATCGGGGGAACATCAAGCTCGCGGTCGCGGCGTACAACGCCGGCCCGGGAGCCGTCGACGCGGCGCACGGGATTCCGCACTTCGCGGAGACCCGCGCCTATGTCGACCGCGTCTTGACCGCTCTTCGGTAGTCGGGTGGCGACGTACCCTGGCGTGCGGTCTCCGGTGATCGCGCGCTCTCGCTGGCCGAAAATCGGTCTGCCGATCCTCGATGCCTATTTGCTGCGCGAGGTCGCCGGCCCGTTCGCGTTCGCGCTCGGTGCGTTCTTCCTGTTCTGGTTCGCGAACATCTTCGTGCTCGCCGCCGACTACCTCGTCAACAAGGGCGCGCCGATCTTCCTCGTCCTGCGCTTCTTGGTATTCCGTATCCCACAGGCAACGCCGTACGCGTTCCCGTTCGCGTGCCTGTTCGGGACGCTGCTGGGATTCGGCCGGCTCGCGGCGGACAACGAGCTCAACGCCCTGCGCACCTCGGGCGTCTCGTTCTGGCGGATCATCCGGCTGCCGGTCCTCGCCGGCGTCGCGGTTGCGCTGCTCTCGTTCGAGATCAACGAAAATATCGCGCCGGTCACGACGGACCTCTCGACGCGCAGCTTCTACCAGATCCTGTATCGTTCACAGACGTTGCCGATCGAGCCCAACATCTTCCGCTCGGACCCCACGACGGGCGACACGTTCTACATCAGCTCGGTCTCCTCGGACGGCAAGACGATGCAGAACGTCGAGATTTGGCAGCCGCAACATAATAGCCCCTACCAAACGTTGCTCACGGCAAAGAGCGCGCACATCGAGGGAACCGATATCGTCCTCGAGCACGCGGTCCGCACCCAGGTCAACGCAGACGGTACGATCGGCAGCGTCGTCGTCCTCGCGCAAGAGCTGAAGCTCTCGCTGCCGATGGGCGACAACGGCCAGAACTTTCTGAGCAGCTCCTTCAACGACACCTATACGATGAATACGAAGACGCTCGCGCAAGACATCAAGTTCCGCAAGCAGACCGGGCAGGGCGGCGCCGACCTGGCCTCGCGTGAGCTCACGCTCGGGACCAAGTATGCCTATCCGTTCGCCGCGTTCATCTCGGTGATCATCGCGCTGCCGATGGCGGTGCGGTTCGGCAAGCGCGGGCGCACGCTGGGGATCGTGCTCTCGGTCATCTTACTCTTCGTCTACTACGCGATCGTCGCGTTCGCCGGCGCCTTCGGGCGCAACGGCTCGATCGATCCCTATTTCGCAGCCTGGCTCCCGAACATTCTCTTCGCGGGCGTCGGCTGCTGGCTGATCTGGCGCGAAGATCGGTGAGGCAACTCCTCCGGCGCGCGGGCGTGATGTGCATCTCGCTCGCGCTGATCCTGTTCACGCTGCCCAACCCAGCGGTCGCGGAACAGGTCGGCGACGCTGCGCACGCGATGTCGCTGATGAGCAATGGCTGCAGCGCGGGCGAGATGGGGCCGGTCTCGGCGGCGGCCGCCGCGCGCGCCGCCTCGGCCACCGCGAAGTACGTGACCGCGGCCTCCGCCGTCGACGTCCCGGACGGCACGGCGAGCCAGGCGCCGCAGGTCGTGGCACAGGAAACCGATCAGCCCACGCCCGCCCCGACCGCGAGTCCGACGCCGACGGCCACGCCGACGCCGCTGGTCGGCCGGCCGTTCGCGCCGGGTGGGCCGCAGCAGCTCGTCCCGCCGCCGCTCCCGACCCCGCCCGGGCCGAGCGCGCCGGCGCTCCCGACCGCGACCCCCTCGCCGACGGCCTCCGGCGGCCCGGCGATCGAGCAGCAGACGGGGCCGCCGCCCTCGATGACGCCGATCCCGATCTCGAACCCGAGCAGCGGTCCGGTGACCCTGCCGACCGCGACGCCGGTCCCGACGCCGGTCCCCGAAGAGACGCTCGGGCCCAACGACTACGCCGTGCTCGGCGATCGGCTCACCGGCAACGACAAGCCCGGCCAGCCGTACGACCTCGACGGGCACGTCACGATCATCTACCAGGACGGCGTAATCGGCGGCGACCACGCGCACTACGACGGCCTGCGCTACATCGACATCACCGGCAACTCGTTCGTGCGCAATCGCGAGGGCGACACGGACTTGTACGCCGACGCGATCCGCTACGACACGCTCACCGAGCGCACGACGCTGATCCACGGCCGCGGCGACACGACCCAAGGCGTCCAGAGCGGCAAACTGCACTACACCGGCACCAACATGTTCACGACGAGCGACGGCGTCACGCATGTCGAGCGCGCCAGTTTCTCGACCTGCGAGCACCCGCGCGGCGGCTACCATATGGAGTCGAAGACGCTCGACATCTATCCCGGTGACAAGGCCGTCGCGCGATCGAACGTGCTCTATCTGGGCGCGCTGGCAGTGTTGTGGCTTCCGATCTTGGTGATCTCGCTCGCCCCCGACCGCGGCGACAAGCGCCATCAGGCGCGCTTCATCCCGCTGATCGGTTACGACGCGACCGAAGGGTTCTGGGTCAAAGCGCAGATCGGATTCGCACCCAGCGAGACGTACTACGGCTACTACCGCGTCGAGTACTACACCAAAGTCGGCCTGGGTTTGGGCTACGTCGGCACGATCAAGAAGAAGGACGGACGGCGCGAGGTCGACGTGAACTTCTTCAACCAGAATAACCGGCTCGAGGGCGGCAACGAGACCAACTTGCAGCTTTCCGACCAAGAGGCGTTCTCGAAAACTACGCGCGCGCAGGTTCAGGTCAACTACCAAGGCGATTACGGACCACTCGTCTCGCTGCCGCCGCAAATGCAGATCACCACCGCCGTCGATCACGGCGATCAGCGGGGCGACCGCGAAGACTACAGCTTCAACCGCACGACGAGCGGCTCGATCAGCTCGACCGACGACTACGGCTTCACCGATCACCGGCAGTTCCGTCAGAACTTCACCAACGACATCACGCTCTCGTACACGACCAGCTCGTCGGGCGGAACCTATTACGGTGCCGGCACGCAGACCGACTCGCTGCACATCGAGTCGTTGACCGACTTCCGCACCGCGTGGGCCGATTACACCCTGACCTTCGATAAGTACGACGGCTCGACGTCGGGAACGATCGACCGCGAGCCCGAGCTGCTGGTGCGCCCGATCTCGGATCTCTTCCCGCACGTCTTGTGGCTGCCGGTCACCGCGCAATACACCGCCGGCTACTACTACGACACCGAGGCCAACCTGGGGACTGCGCGCACCGACGGCAAGTTCCAAGTCGGCCCGGTCCTGGCGCACTTCCTCGACAGCGACTTCTCGGGCCAGGTCACCGTCGAACAAGATCTCTACTGGACCGGCGATGAAAAGGCCGACGTCCAGCAGCAGTTCTCACTGACCACACCGATCTGGGGCCACATCGTCAACGAGATCCAATACACCGAATCGCACGTCAACGGCCCGCTGGCCGAGCCGTTCCAAGAGCTGGACGTCTTCGCGAACGGCCTCAAGCAGGCCAACGACGTCCTGCGCATCTTCAACGACGACTCGTACACCGTCTCGCTGACCGACTCGACCTACTTCAATCGCGAGGCACAAGCGCTCGGGTACCAGATCGCGCTGCAGCCCTCGGCACGCTCGGTGCTACTGCTGGGCGGCGATTTCGAGCCCGGCGCCGGCCAAGGCTTCGATCGCACGAGCGTCCAGCTCGCGACGCCGTTCGGCCGCGATTCCGACCTGCAAATCTCGACCTTCGTCGACTGGCACAACCACATGCGGCTCGAGGACAAGGACATCTACTATCGCCACATCGTGGGTAACTGCTACGAGATCCAGGTCGACTACAACGAAGACCTCAAGCAGGTGAGCCTGAGCATCTCGCTGTTGGCGTTCCCGACCGAGGCGGCAAACTTCGGCATCGGCCAGCAGCCCTCGCTCAACGGCATCATCCCGCAGAGCTTCACCTCCACGGGTTTCACCGGCGTCAACACCAACTACTAACGAAGGATCGGACGATGAGCAATCGGTTGACCCAGCCCTGCGAGTACGAGGAATGCAAGTGCACGGTCACGGGCCGTACCGAAGGGGCCGCGTACTGCAGCGACGTGTGTCAGGCACGCGACACGAGCGACGAGGAGTACGAGGACAACTGCGAGTGCGGCCACCCGGAGTGCGACGCCGCCTAACGCGCGATCAGGGCGTCGCGGTCGGCGTCGGACTCGGCGTGGGGGTGGGCGTCGCCGCGACCGGTGCACCCGGCTGCGAGAGCACCTCGATCCCGGCGATCTCGGCCGCGGCGTTGCTCAACTGTGTGATCACCGCCTTCTGTTGATAGGCGTTGACCACGGTCGCCGTCGGCAACTCGAGGGTCTCCGTGGTGTCCGTCGGCCCGTTGTTGCCGAGCGAGTCGACGATCGTGCCGGTGTTGTCGACGGTGAACAGGTTGATCATCCAGTTCGCCTCGATGAACTCGTACGGCGGGCAATCGGCGCTCGTGTTTGCCTGCGGCGTGCCCGTCAGCGGGTCCGAGCGATCGAGCAGACAGCGATTGAACGTGACCGAGAAGCCCGTGGTGAATCCACCGCCGACCGTCGTGTTGACGATGAGCGCGCCGATCGGAACGTCCTCGATGTGATACGGCTCGTAGCCAACCGAAATCGAAGGGTTGCTGATGAGCTGGTAGAGCTGCGGCGTGGACACCGCGGACGCCCCGCCTTGGGCTCCGAACGGGTCCGTCCCGCCGACCTGGATGACGAACGACCAGTCCTCGTAGTTCGAGTTGGAGCCAAGCGCGTACGGCTCGTTCAGATTGCCCGACGTGTTGAAGACGATCAGATAACTGTAGAGACCCGTGTTGATCGGCGCCTCGGTGCCGAACACGACTTGCATCTTCCCGGCCGGGACCAGGCCCTGCGTCTCGCCGAGCCCGGTGACCTGACGCCCGCACGCGGGAAGTGCGAGCACCAGCAGTGCCGCCGCGGCGGCGGTGACGAAGCTGCGCACCCGACGCTCGCCTCAGTCCTACGGCGTGGCGGTCGGCGTCGGCGAGGGAGTGGGTGTCGGGGTCGCGGCCACCGGCGGCCCGGGCTGCGAGAAGACCTGGATGCCTGCGATCTCGCCGGCCGGGTTCGAGAGCTGCGTGATCGCGCCGGCGGGCTTCTCGGTGTAGTCGTTGGTGATCTGCGTCGCCGTGTTCACGTCGAAGATGACCGAGGTATCACTGGGCCCGCTGGGGCCCAGCGAATCGACGACCGTCCCGGTATTGTCGACGGTGAAGATGTTGATCGCCCAGTTCTCATTGATGAACGAGTACGGGGGGCAGAAGGAACTGGGGTTGGGCGAAGGGGCGGGCTTGGTCAGCGGGTTGGGCTGATCGAGCAGGCAGCGGTTGAATTGCACCGAGAAGCCGGTCGTGAATGCGCCGCCGCTGATGCTCTGCTGCAAGATCAGCGAGTTGACCGGCAGCTGGATATGGTAGGTCCCGTAGCCGACGCCGACCGAAGGGTCGGTGTAGAGCTGGTAGAGCTGCGGCGCGGTGACGGCCGAG
>JBEKAU010000077.1:0-9157 GCA_050015755.1 Vulcanimicrobiaceae bacterium
GAGGCCTGGGTGCGCTCATCGGCGGTAACGTCCGCACCCTGACCCAGGCCATAGTCGTAGTCGAGCAGTTGCGTGCTTCCCGCCAACGCGAGGCTGAGCGTGCTCGGACCGGCGTCGTGCGCGATCGCGAGTTGCGCATCGTCGCGCAGCATCCCTTGCCGCGCGTCAGGCGTCAAGAAATTCAGCGGGCCAGGCACACCGATGTCGGTCGCGGTGTCGTCGGCCGTGAGGCGCGCGGTCCAACCGTCGGTGAGCTGGTCGAGATACGAGAGGCGCACCACGCTTTGTTCGGCATCCGCGTTGACGCGCGTGCCGGCCGTGGTGGCGTTGCCGTTGCTGTAGGCGAAGGCGGGATAGCTGTAGTCGTTGTCGGCGATGTGTCGCTCGAACGAAACGAGCAGGCCGCCGGTGCCGGCCGCGGCCGTGACCTCGCGGTCGCCCAGGCTGCCGTCGGCGATGCTGAAGTACGATTGCGGGCGCACGTCGCTGATCAGGTTGATGACGCCACCGGTCGCGCCGGCACCATAGAGCGTCGAGGCACCGCTCTCGACGACTTCGATGCGCGAGAGCCCGAGCGTGGAGAGCGACCCGAGATCGGCGCTGCCGCTGGTCCCGGCGATGATCGGAATCCCGTCTTGCAGGATCAGCGTCTGTTCGGACGTCGTCCCGCGGATGCCGTAGTCGGTCTGCGCGCCGAACGCGCCGAAGCGGAAGAGGTCGACGCCGGGGACGGCTTGGAGCGCGTCGCCGACGGTCTGGTCGCCGAAGGCCTCGAGCGTCGCGCGGGCGATGACGAAGGTTGGGCGGGTCGTCGTTGCGAGCGACTCCGGTCGCCGGTCGCTGGTGACGACGTTGCCGATCTGCGGCGGGGGCGTCGGCGATGCCGATGGCGCCGGAGACGGGATGGCGGCGCCGGCGGGCGCCACGAGAAGGGCGCACGGAGCGCCGAGAAGCGCGGCGAGTGCGCCGACGCGTACGAATAGGGTCAAGACACCGACCTTGTCGCGAGGTAGGAGTGCAGTGGCCCGCGCGTCGGTATCCTGACTTCGCGGATCATCGCCCATCATGCACGCGCCTTCCAGCCCTGCGGCCGTGACTCGTGCGGGCTTCCCGCTGACAGTGGCGCGACCGTGCCGGATTCTCACCGGCTTCCCGCGCACGCGAACGCTGCGTTTGTTCGCACGCTCGGGACGGAGACCTCTTCGCCGCGCCGAACGCCGCGAGCCATGACGACGCTAGTGCTCGGTCCGGTGCGCTCGGGAAAGACGATGCGCGCACTCACGCTCGCACGTGCGAGCGGCAAACGTGTCGTCGTCGCGGCCACCGCGGCCGTCGATCCGAGCGACCCGGAGATGGTCGATCGCGTCGCTCGTCACCGCCGCGAGCGCCCCGCGGAGTGGGTCGTCGTCGAGACGGCGAGTCCCGGTGCGCCCTCACTCCCGGCGCTCGTGCGCGACGCATCCGCCGAGGTCTGCGTGCTGGTCGACGCCCTCGGCACCTGGCTCTCCTCCGAGTTGCTGGCGCTCGACGTCGAGGTCGAGCGCGACGCCGTCGCGGCCCTCGACGTGCTCGACCAACGCGGTGCGGCGCTCGTCGATGCGCTCGCCGCCAGCGCGGCCGAAGTCATCATCGTCGCGGAAGAAACCGGGTGGGGCGTCGTGCCGGCAACGCCGATCGGGCGCCTGTTCCGCGACGCGCAGGGACGGTTGGTACGAGCGCTCGCCGCGCGCGCCGATCGGGTCGAGCTCGTCGTCGCGGGCTATACGCTGGACCTGCGGGCCCTCGGCCGGCCGGTCGAGCAATCGTAGCGTCGCGACGGGGGCAGTTCATCCGGCCGGCGTATCGTCCAAGGTGATCCCGCGCTTTTGGGCCGCCGCGCTGCTGCTCGCCTCGACGATCGTCGCGGCGGCACCCGCGCCTGCCGCGAGTGCACCGGCGCACCGCATCGTTGCACTCGTCCCCTCGCTCACCGAAGATCTCGCTGCGCTCGGCGTGCTCGACCGCGTGGTCGGCGTTTCGGATTTCAGCGACTATCCGCCGGCGGCCAAGCGCATTCCGATCGTCGGGTCGTTCTCGTCGGTGGCGACGGAACAGATCCTCGCCCTGCACCCCGACCTCGTCGTCGGGATCACCGCGCAGCGCCGTGCGACCGAGGACCTGCGGCGGGCCGGGGTCGACGTCGTGCTGGTGCAGGATGACGACTTCGCCAGCATTTTCGCCAACTTGCACCTGCTGGGCGCACTCGTCGGTCGTGCGCCGCAGGCCGATGCGCTCATCGCCCGTCTGCGTGCGCGCACCGCGGCCCTCGTGCGCAGCGTCCCGCGGCGCACACACCAACCGCGCGCGTTCGTCGTGCTGGGCGTCGATCCGATCTTTACCGTCGGCAGCGGATCGTACATTGCGACCTTACTGACGATGGCGGGCGGTCGCGATGCGACGAACGTGCGCACGCCGTATGCGAGCTCTAGCGCCGAAGCGCTGCTCGCCGATCAGCCGGACGTCCTGATCGTCGACGGTGCGGTCGGCTTCGCGGCGGTGCGCGATCGCACGCCGTGGCGCGAGCTGCACGCGGTTCGCGACGGCCACGTCGCGACGCTGCGCGACGCCGCGCTGCTCGAGCGGCCCGGACCGCGCTACAACGAAGGCTTGGCGTGGCTGATCGACGTGCTGCGCAGCGTGCGGACCTCATGAACACCCAGGACGAGCACCGGCGGCTCGATCCGACCGGACCGCAGGTGCAGCGTGCGCTCGTGGTCGCCGTCGATCTGCAGGATCCGGCGCGCCCGCTCGCACCCGAACTGGCCGAGTTCGAGGCGCTCGCCGACGCGGCCGGCGCGCGCATCGTCGGTCAGGTCGTGCAGAAGCTCTCGCACGTCGATCCCTCGACGCTGGTCGGGAGCGGCAAGGCGCGCGAGATCGCCGAACTGGCCGAGGAACTCAAGGCCGACGTCCTGTTCGTCTTCAACGACCTGCGGCCGCGTCAACGTACCAACCTCGAGAAGGTCGTGCCGTTGCCGATCGTCGACCGCACGATGCTGATCCTGGACATCTTCGCCCAGCATGCGCGCTCGCGCGAAGGCCAGTTGCAGGTCGAGCTCGCGCAACTGCGTTACCGGCAGTCGAACCTGATCGGCGTCGGCGTGGACCTCTCACGGCTGGGCGGCGGCGTCGGCACGCGCGGTCCCGGTGAAACCAAGCTCGAAGTCGACCGGCGGAAGATCCAACAGCGGGTCACGCTGCTGCAGCGCCAGCTCGACGAGGTGCGCCGCCAGCGTGAGACGCGCCGCAGCGGCCGCAGCGGAGATCCGTTCGTCGCGCTGGTCGGCTACACGAACGTCGGCAAGTCCTCGCTGCTCAACCGGCTCGCGGGCAGCGGCGAACGCGAGCGCGCGTTCGTCGCCGACCAGCCGTTCGCGACGCTCGACCCGACCTTGCGCCGCGCCTACGTCGCTCCGGGCATCAACGTCCGGCTCGCCGACACGGTCGGGTTCATCACGGCGCTGCCGCAAGAGCTGGTCAACGCGTTCCGCGCCACGCTCGAAGAGCTCGACGCCGCCGACCTGTTGCTGCACGTCCACGACGCCTCGAACCCCGACTGGCCGCGTCAAAAGACCTCGGTCGAGACGATTCTGCGCGAATTGAAGCTCGACGAGAAGCCGGTGATCGACGTGTTCAACAAGGTCGACCGGCTCGACCCCGCGGCGCGCGCCGCGCTGCCGGCGAGTGCGCTCGAGGTCAGCGCGCAGAGCGGCGAAGGAATCGACGCGCTGCGCGCCGCGATCGCGGAGCGCCTGGCGTGACACGTTCCCTTCGCGTTGCGATCGTGGCCGCGAGCGCGGTGCTGGCGAGCAGCTGCGCGCACGCCGCGTCGACCGTGAACACCACCCCGAGCCCCTCGGCGAGCGCATCGGCCGCGGCATCGAAGGACCGCTTCGTGGAACTGTACGAGAAGCTGCACCCGGCAGTCGTGCTGTTCACGATGAAGATCCCGGCCGACGATCCCAAGCGCAAGGGCCAGTGGGACGACGCCTACGGCAGCGGCGTCGTCGTCGAGAGCGGCTCGTGGGGTTCGCGCATCCTCACCGACGCGCACGTCGTCGCCGACGCGCGCGATCTGGTCGCGATCCTGGGCGACGGCCCGCGCGCGAAGGCGAAGGTCGTCGCGACCACCGGCGAGGACGAAGATCTCGCGATCGTCGACGTCCCGATCCCGAACCGTCCGGTCGTCACGCTCGCGTCGAGCGTCGACGTCGAGCCCGGCACGCCGATCGGCGTGCTCGGCTATCCGATCCCCGACGCGTTCGACGACGAGAAACTGGGCCGCACCGTCTCACTCTACACCGGCCGCGTCGCCAGCGTCCGCAAAGGCTCGCTCGAGCTCGACGTCCCGATCATCCCCGGCGAGAGCGGCGGCCCGGTCTTCGACGAGTCCGACGGCGTCGTCATCGGCATCGCCGAATCGCGCTTCGAAGAAGAACGCGCGATCGGCTTCGCCACCCCCATCGACGAAGCAACCCGCTTCCTCGCCGCGCACCCGCGCGTGACGGAAGCCCGCCGCCGCTGACGCGCGTGCCGCGCGCGGTATGGTGGGCGAGTTGGACGTTTGTCGGGCTCGTCGGGTTCTCGCGGGTCTCGTTCGGGTTGCTGTTGCCGTTCGTCAAGCACGACTATCCGGCGACCTACGGCGTCTACGGCACGGTGGCGGCGGCGAACTTCGCCGGCTATCTGGTCGCGCTGATCGCGTTGCCGCTCGTGCCGGTGGCGTGGCAGCGGCGGCGCGCCAACACGATCGCGATCGGCGTCATCGCGCTCTCGCTGGCGGCGTCGGGGTTGGCGCCGGATTTGATGAGCCTCGCGGTCGCGCGTTTCGTCAACGGGCTCGCGCAAGGGGTCGCGACGATCCTCACCATCGGGCTGACGCTCGCGCTGGTCGAGCCGGCCGCCCGCGGCCGCGCATCGGGAATTCTGTGGGGCGGCGGGGGCATCGGCATCGCACTTGCGGGCGCGTCGATCCCGATCGCGGCGTCGGCCCCGTTCGCGTGGCGTTGGGTGTGGCTGGCGATGGCGGTGCTGGTCGTGTTCGGGATGGTCGGTCTGCATCGTGCGCTGCCGAAGCACTTGACCGGCAGCGTCGCGAGCGACGACGCGCGCGGCAACGACGGCCCGGCACTGGTCGTGCTCGGCGCGCAGTACACGCTCTTCGGCCTGGCGTTCGGGGCGTACATCTCGTTTGCGCCGGCGTTCGCGCATGCGCTCGTCAGCGGCGCCGTCGCACTCGCGGTGGCGTGGATCATCACCGGTGCGTCGGCGGCGGTGGGATCCGATCTGTGGGGTCGCGCGCTCGACCGCTCACCGCGCGGCCTGACGCTCGCGATCTGCTTGGCACTCGGGGCGGTCGGGACGGCGTTGCTGCTCGCTGCGCACCTCGCGAGCGACGTCGTGAGCGCGGTGCTCTTCGGCAGCAGCGCGGTGGGCGGTCCGGCACAGACCTCGGCGCTGACGCGCCGCTACGCCGACGGCGCGAGCTACGTGCGCGCGCTCAGCCTCATCACGATGGTGTTCGCGGTCGGTCAGACGGTCGGGGCGCTGGTCGGGGGTCGCATCGCCGACCTCGCCGGCTTGGGAACGACGGTAACAGTCAGCTCGCTGCTCTTCGCGGCGGCCGCGCTCGCGGCGCTGCTGCTGCTCACGCGTCCGCGCCGTACCTAGGCTTGCGCGCGATCACGACGGTGAGCGGCGGGAACGTCGTCACGAAACTGCCGCGCCGGGTCTCCACGTCGAGGCCGGCGGCGCGGAAGGCGCGCGCGTACTCGCCGGTGTTGCGGAAGTCGGAGATCAGCGCGATTCCGCCCGGCGCGAGGACGCGGGCGATCTGCGCCAGTGCGCGCTCGCGGGTCGCGCGGTCGCCGATGTTGTGCAGGCACAAGTTGGAGACGACGACCTCGAAGCTGCCGTCGGCGAACGTCATGTCCTGCGCCGCCTCGGAGATCAGCGTGCAGCGAGCGGCGATCCCTTCGAGCGCGAGGTTCGCCCGGGTCGCAGCCTCGCTGTTGCCGCCCATGTCGACGTTCGACCAGATGTCGATGCCGGTGACGTGCCCGCTGCCATCGAGCGCCGCGATGCGCTTCGCCGCGCCGGCGAGCAGCAAGCCGCGCCCGCAGCCGACGTCGAGCACGCGCTCCGCGCCGGTCCAGCGCCGCAGGTCGAGCATGAAATCGCGATGGCGGAACTTCCCGACCTTCACGTAGACGAGAAACAACACGCCGCCGAGCAAGAACGAGGCCGCGGGGTACAGGAACGACCAGCGTACCTGGAAGTCGTATCCGGCGAGGTGGAGGTGCATCGGCCCGAACAACCCGAGTACCAGACACGCGGCACCGGCCAGGAAGAGGTTGCGCATCACGCCAGGCGCGTCGATGCCGTAGTCGGGCTGGGCGGCGGCAGTGGTCATGCCGTCAGTATCGCGGCGAACGCCGCGCGGACCAAGTCGCGCCTGTCAGCCGCCGAGGGTGACGGATGTCAGGCGATCATGAACGCGGGAGTCCGACGTTGACGTGCAGACGCGGGCGCGAACGATCGCCGATCCAGCGGGCGGGCGGGATGCGCCACCAGCGCGCGAGGGTGTCGAGCTGCGCCGCGTAGGTCGCGCGGCGCTCCGCGAACGCCGGCCACGCCTGCTCGAGCGGGTGCAGCGGCGCGCCGGCGGCATGCAGTTCATTGTAGGCCGCTTCGAATTCGGGCGGCTCGACGCCGACGGCTTGATCGGTGTCGAGGCGGAAGAAGGCGGCGAAGTCGCGCACGAGGTGGCTGCCCAGGCGCAGGGTGATGATCGCCTCGCCGCGGTTGTCGATGTCGAGCGTCGTGATCAGCAGCGTCGAGGCGTCGAGAATGGCGCCCAGCGTGCCGATCCACGACTCGTCGTCGTGACTGGAACGGAAGTACGTCAGCGACGGATACGCGAGGTGCGTGTCGAGCACTTCGGCGATCCAGTGCTGCGCTTCGCGCAGAATCGGCGAGATGTCGCTCGTCAACTCGAGCTTGAGGTGGCGGAGGATGAACTCCAGACCGCTCGGCGGCGCGCCGATGCGCTCGGAGATCGAGACGATGAACGCTTCGCGGCGCTGGAATGCGGCGAACGTCTGGAACAGGAAGGTGGTGACGACGGCGAACGTACCCAGGCCCGACGCGCCGGCGATCAGCGAGAGAATGCGCGTGATGCCCGAGGTCGGCGCGAAGTCGCCGTAGCCGATGGTGAGCAGCGAGGTACCGGCGAAGTACATCGCGCTGCCGAGGTCCGGGTGGGGATTGACGCCGTTGCGGAACGCCCAGAAGAGCAGTCCGAAACCGACGATCTCGAGCGCGACCCAGAAGATCAGCAACGTGATCAGCAGCGTCGGCGCGAATGTCGCCAGCATGTCCTCGCGGCGTTCGGGATCCCGTAACCGCAGGGCCACGCTGCGCCACACGCGCCAGCCGTAGCGCGAGATCCGGGTGCTCGGCCGGTAGCGGCCGCCGATCGAGCGCGGCACGATGACCGATTGAAAGAGATCCCCGACGGCGATCGCGATGATCGCCGCCCCCAGGACCCCGACGAGGACGTCCAGGAGCCTCAGTTGGGCACGCCGGTCAGCGAGGCCAACCCGATCGGCCCGACGTCGGTGGTCTGGTCCTTCTGGACGAGGACCGGCGCCGAGTAGGGCTGGTAGCCGGGTGTGCTGATCTGCATCGTCTGCGTGCCGGTCGGAACGGCCAGCA
This sequence comes from Vulcanimicrobiaceae bacterium, assembly GCA_050015755.1. GTDB lineage: Bacteria > Vulcanimicrobiota > Vulcanimicrobiia > Vulcanimicrobiales > Vulcanimicrobiaceae > Vulcanimicrobium. The sequence continues at coordinate 7,756 of JBEKAU010000077.1, forward strand.
GCCGAAACGCGCCCTTGTCGGCCGGGCCGAGCCGAATCGTTCGCAGTCCGATCGTCACCAGCGCGGTCGGAATCGGCAGCGTGGGGTTGTTCGCTTCCACGATACGACCGACCACATCACCGGTGTCGCTGCCGCCCTGGCCATTCGTGGGGTTACCGCAGCCTTTTGCACCGAGCAGCACGACCGCGGCCCCGAGCCCAAGGACGGAGGCGACGCGCGTGAACTTCGTGTATATGGTCAGGTCGTGTCTCCCTATGGTCCGGTCGCAATCTATCTCGCGTTGGCGTTCCTCGCCGCCCTGGCGTTCTGTATCCTGCCCGGCTTGGCAGCGCGCCGCAAACCGAATCCGGTGAAGTCCGAAGCGTACGAGTGCGGCGTCGAGCCGACGTCCGACGTATCGGGCCGTTTTCCCGTCAGATTCTACATAATCGCGATGCTCTTCGTGGTCTTCGACGTCGAGGCGGCCTCGTTCTATCCGTGGGCGGTGCAGATGCACGCGCTGCGCGTCTTCGGTTTGACCGAGATGGTCAGCTTCGTGATCGTGTTGGCGGTCGGCTATGCGTACGTCTGGAAGAGAGGCGGTTTCCAGTGGCGCTAGGCAGCGGCGGAGATTTTCTCCTTACCACCGTCGACTCCGTCGCCCGCTGGGCGCAAGCCTCCAGCGTCTGGCCGCTGACGATGGGGCTGGCGTGCTGCGCCATCGAGATGATGACCGTGACAAGCCGACCTCATGATCGTCTCGGGCCGCGTGGCAAAGAAGATGGGACCGATCGTCAAGCGTCTCTACGACCAGATGGCCGACCCCAAGTGGGTGATCTCGATGGGCGCATGCGCCTCGAGCGGCGGCGTCTTCGACAACTACGCGGTCGTACAAGGCGTCGACACCATCATCCCCGTCGACGTCTATGTCCCCGGCTGCCCGCCCACGCCCGACGGCTTGCTGTACGCGGTCAACTTGATCCAGCAGCAGATCAAGCAAGGCGGTCGCGGCGGCATCCTCCAGCGAGCGTAAGTATATATGGAGATGATGGTGCGAAGCGCGCCCGCGGGGAATCGTGCTCTGTCCGGTGACGTGAGCGCGCGTGCGATTTGGGGGCCCCGCGCCGAAGGCGTGGGGGGCGCGGAGCCTGGGGCGGAGCGCCGTTAGAATGCCGAGTTCGCAGACCCCGCCGCCGGGTTCCACGGCGGTCGATCCCACCGCGGTCCGCCCCGATATCGCCGATGCACGCATCGTCCGGGTTACGCCGCAGACCATCATCGCGACGTTGCGTGAGTTGAAGGCCGCGGGTTTCTCGCAGCTGACCGACGTCGGCGGCGTCGACTACCTCGAGCGCACGCCGCGCTACGACGTCGTCTACCATTTGACGAAGCTGCCGACGGCGCCGGCGAGCATCGGCGACGT
>JBEKAU010000078.1:0-8398 GCA_050015755.1 Vulcanimicrobiaceae bacterium
AAGTGCAGTTCGCGGCGCGCGCGGGCGAAGCGCTCGCGGAATCGCTGAACCTGCAAACGACGATGCAGCGCGTCCTCGAGCTGATCGTGCCGTCGCTGGCCGATTGGGCGGTGATCGATCTCTTCGATGAACAGGGCCTGGTCCGGATCGCGGCGATGGTGCACTCCAATCCGGCGATGGCGCCGCTGGTCGCGCGGCTGACCGGGGCCTCGACCGCGCGCCCCGAGTTCGCCGAGATGATCGCCGCCGCACTGCGCGCGCCGACGACGCAGGTCAACGCGCACATCGATCCCGCCGTCATCGCGGCGATGGTGCTGCCGGAGTATCGCGACGCGATGCTCGTCCTGGACGGCCGCTCGTCGATCCTGGTCCCGCTGCGCTCCGGTGGTCGTCCGCTGGGGGCGCTGGTCGCCTACTGGACCGGCGGCGCGCGCACGTTCGGCGAAGAGGACGTCCCGGTTTTCGAAGAGCTGGCTCGCCGGGCTGCCGTCGCGATCGAGAACGCGTTGCTCTACGAATCCGAACGTCACGTCGCCAACGCCTTCCAGCGCGCGGCGTTGCCGCGCTCCCTGCCGCTAGTCGAGGGCATCGACTTCGACGCCGTCTACGTCGCCGCACGCAACGAGGCGCAGGTCGGCGGTGACTGGTACGACGCGGTGCGTTTGCCCGACGGTCGCATCGTCGTCTCCATCGGCGACGTCGCCGGCAGCGGGCTCGAAGCGGCGGTCATCATGGCGGCGATGCGCCAGATCCTGCGCGGCATCGCGCACGTCTATGCCGATCCGGCGACGATGATCGACGCCGCCGACCGCACCCTCAAGGCCGAGCATCCGGGCCGCATCGTCACCGCCGTCGCCGCCGTGTTCGACCCGATCGCCGGCACGCTCGCGTACGCCAACGCCGGTCATCCGCGTCCGCTGGTGCGCACCTCCGACGGCGTCGTCCGCGAGCTCCCCTCCGACGGGCTGCCGCTCGGCCTGCGCGATCGCGGCGACGCCGAGACCCGGGTCGTCCCGCTGGCCCGCGACGCGCTGTTCGTCTTCTACTCCGACGGTTTGACCGAGTCGACGCGCGATCCGATCGAAGGCGAACGGTTGCTGCTCGCCGCGCTCGCCGATCCGGTGCTGGCGGCGCGCGACGACACGGCCAGCGCACTCTACGACGCGCTGCTCGCGGGCGGAACACATGACGACGTCGTCGTGCTGACGATGCGGGTCGGCAAAGAACCCGCGCACGTGCGGCGCTGGCGCTTCGACACCGACGACCACGCCGGTGCGCGCGCGGTCCGCGCCGCGTTCAGCGACGCGCTCGCGCTCGAGCGCCTCACCGCCGAGAGCGCCTTCACTGCCGAGCTGATCTTCAGCGAACTGCTCGGCAACGTCGTCCGCTACGCGCCGGGTGATGTCGAGGTCGCGCTCGAGCACGAGCAGGGCCAACCGCCGGTGCTGCACTTCTTCGACACCGGTCCCGGCTTCGACGTGATCCCGCGCTTGCCGACCGACCGCCTGAGCGAACGCGGCCGCGGTTTGTTCCTGGTGTGGTCGCTGGCGGAGGATTTCAGCGTCGCCAAACGCGCCGGCGGCGGCTCACACGCACGCGTCGTGCTGGCCGTCCAGACCGACACGCGCGAGGCGCTTACCCGCGTCTGAGGTCGGAACCGGCGACCAGCAGCGCCGCGAGCTCTTCGAAGAGTGCCCGCTCGGCATCGCCGAAACGATCGGCCAGCGGGCTGTCGACGTCGAGCACGCCGACGATCGCCTCGCCGTCACGCAGCGGCACCACGATCTCCGAGCGCGAGGCGGGGTCGCACGCGATGTGACCGGGGAACGCGTGCACATCCGGGACGACGACCGTGCGGCGCTCCGCCGCCGCGGTGCCGCACACGCCGGCGCCCATCGCGATGCGCGTAGTGGCCGGCTTGCCGTGGAACGGCCCGAGCACCAGCTCATCGCCGCGCCGCACGTAGACGCCGACCCAATTGAGGTCGGGCAGCATCATCGCGACCAGCGCCGCGAGGTTGGCGGCGTTCGCGATCAGGTCGCGCTCGCCGTCCAGCAGCGCGCGCGCCTGCGCAATGAGCATCGCGGCATCGTCCGTCTGCAGCATCGTCAGCGCTGCAGGTTCGCGACCAAGCCGCTCTGATACTCCAGCCGTTCGCCGAGCGAACGGATGATCGCGGCGGTCAGCGCTGCCGCGAGCGAAGGATCACCGACTTCCATCGCCGTCAGGCCACCCGCCGAGAGGACGTGGACGGTGCAGGCGTACTCGGCGATCGCGCTCGCACTGCGCACGACGTCGCGATAGAGCCCCATCTCGCCCAGGATCGTGCGATCGCCCAGACTGCGCAGGCGCAGCTCGTCGCCGTCCATGTTCTCCATGACGACGCGCACGCGACCCGCTTCGATGAAGAACATCGAGTCGGCGTGCTCACCCTGGCGACAAAGGTACTCGCCGACGGCGAACGCGCGCGGCTGCAAGTACGGCAAGAGTCGCTGCGCCAGGTCCGAGGAGCGCAGCTCGTACTCGAGCCAGTCCACCAGCGGCACCGCCGCAACGTCCGGCTGATCGTCGGGGACGATCAACTGATCCTCGCACCACTCGAGCGCGTGGTCGAGACCGCCGAAGTGCTCGATCCCGTCGTGCGCGCCGGCCGCGCCGCTGACCCAGTCGACCGCGACCCGTTCGTTCATCCCGCTGAAAACGACCCGCACGCCGCGTTCCGCCGCCACCCGATATGCCTTGACGAAGCTCGAGACGCCGGTCGCGTCGAGCCCGACGACCATGCGGAAGTCGAAGACGCAGAAGCGCGTCGAGGGCCGCGCGATCTCGGCCTTCGCCGTGCGGTACAACCGATCGGCCATCCCGAAGAAGATGAATCCTTGCAGCTCGAAGATGCGGATCGCGGCACCGTCGTCCGAGAGGATCGCCTGCTCCTCGAGTGGCCGCACCAAGCTGCTGCGCCGCTGCGCGCCGGTCATGAAATGCTTGACCACGTCGATGCGGCTATAGTTGAACGCGAACAAGAGCGCGCCCGCGACGATGCCGACGATGAGCCCCGTCAAGAATCCCCAGACGACGATGACGGCGACGATCAGCACCAGCGCGGCGTACTCGAGCGGAGCGAGCTCGCGCCGCGCCGCGATCAGCCAGCGCTCGAGCAATTGCACGCCCAGGCTCAGCAACAAGCCCGCCAAGACGAAGGTCGGGACGATCGCGATCGCGCGCCACCCGCCGACCAGCAGCGCGGCGCTGGCGACGGCGAGCGTGATGCCGGCGGTTCGGTCGGCGCCGCCGAAGCGGCGCATGAGCAGCGTGCGGTTGAGCGAGATATAGCCGATGAAGCCGCCGGCGAGCGCGGCGCCGATGTTCGCGAGGCCTTCGGCGCGCAGCTCACGGTCGAGGTCGACGTCGTCGTTCGTCTCCAGTTCGAGTCCCGTCGCGTTGAACAGGATCGTCACGATCGCGACCACGACGATCGTCAGCAGCGCTCCGATCGCATGCGGGAAGACACCCCACGCGACCGAGCCGAAATCGTGACCGGTCCACGGCGACCAGATGTCCAACCGCGCCGGCGCGGCGGCGAGCCAACCCGCGTCCCGTGCGGCGCTCAGTGGCACGTGCGCCACCCACAGCGCGAGGTTGAACAGCGCGACGACGCCGACCAGCAGCACCGGCACGCCCAAGGCCTGTTTGACGTAGCGCGCCTCGGCGGCGACCAGGGCGGCGAAGGCCACCGCAGCGGCGAGTCGCGCGAGCACGCTCGGGTCCTGCAGCGCCGTCAGATGGGCGAAGTCGAGCGGGAAACCGGTCGCGACGCGCAGTGCACCAACCGCGAGAAACCACGCGGTGCCCGCGACGAACCCGCCGACGACCGGGTAGGGCACGAAGCGGATCCAGCCGCCGCCCCGCACCGAGCCGAGGACGAACAGCGCGATCGCGGTCACCGCCGTCACCAGCACCAGCATCCACAGCACGGTCGCGACGATCGTCTGCGGTGGTGCCCCCGCGGCGGCGAGTTGCGCCTCGATGGTCGCCGCCGTGACGCCGAGCAGCGCGACGGTGTTTCCCTCGGGTCCGGCAACGACGGTGCGAAACGGACTGAGCAGCGCGACCAACAGCGCGACGACCGTCATCCCGATCATCGCCGCGGTGATACCGAGCGGCAGCGCACTCGCAAGCGGTCCGGAAAAGATCAGCGCCGCATACGAGAGGTTGAAGACCAGGCAGACGACAGCGGTCAGTATGCCGGACGAGACGTTCCGGAGCATCGTCGACACTCTTCCGCGTGCCCACGACACACCTCTGCATCCGCTGCAGCATTCAGAGTACGTTGTGGTGGCCTTGCGGCCACGTTAAGGAAACCTTATCGCCGGGCGAGACGACCGATCCAGCGATACAGCACGACGACCAGCACGACGAAGGCGATCGTCCCCACGATATTTGCCGTCCCCTGGAAGGCGTCGCCGACCAGCGCGAGCGGCGCTTCGCGATGGGTGGCGACGATCAGGCCCGCCAGCAGCACGCCGAACAAGCTCTCGCCGACGATCAAGCCCGACGCGAGGAGCACACCCAGCCGCCGCGCCGACTCGGCGTGCGGCCCGCGCGCGGCCCACGCGTCGTACGCGCGCCCGACCAGGGCGCCCAAGACGATCGGCGTGATCGTTGCCGCCGGCAAGTAGATGCCCAGGCCTGTCGCGAGCGGCGGTAACCGCAAGAGTTTGAAGCGGCCGAGGCTCTCGTCGAGCGCGATCATCGCGACGCCGATCAGCGCGCCGATGCCGATCATCGCCCAATCGATGTGACCTTCGATGACGCCCTTCGCCAGCGCGGAGATCAGCGTTGCTTGCGGCGCCGGCAGCGCGTGCGGGCCGGTGAACCCGTATGCTGCCTGCATCAAGTTGAGGATCGGCGGGATCACGGCCGCACCGACGACGACCCCGACCACCAGCGCGACCTGTTGGCGCCACGGTGTGGCATCGACCAACTGACCGGTCTTGAGGTCTTGCAAGTTGTCGTTGGCGATCGTCGCAACGCACAGGACGATCGCGGTGACGAACAGCGCGAACGCGACCAGCGCCGCCGCGCCGTGCGGATCGCTCGTCTTCGCGACCGTCAGCAGCAACAGCGAGGCGCCGACGACGGTCAGGATCGCCAGGCCCGATACCGGACTGTTCGACGACCCGATCAAGCCCGCCATGTAGCCGCACGCAGCGGCGACGAGGAACCCGGCGAGGACGACGTAGACGACCGCGCCGATCACGAGCGGGACGATCAGCCCGCCCAGCGCGCCGCCGGCGAGGAACGTCACCAGCAGCACGGCCAGCGGAACCAACATCCCCACACTGATCAGCGCGACGGTCTTGATCGGGATGTCGCGCTCGGTCAACGGCAGCGCGTCGCCCTCGCCGGCGGCGATGCGGCGCGCGGTCGCAAGCGCCGAGGCGACGCCGCGCGTGACCGGCGCGGCGAGCTTGCCGAGCGCCCAAATCGCCGCGATACCGATCTCGCCGGCACCGATGAAGCGCACTTGGTGCCGCCAGACACTGGTCGCAACGTCGGCCGCGGCGCCCGCCGTCGGATGCAGCGCGGTGAGGATCGGCACCGCACCCGCCCACGCGATCGCGACCCCGACCAGCATCGCCAGGCCCACCGAAATCCCGACCAGATGCCCGACGCCGAGCAACGCAAACGAAAATTGAATACCGTTACCGGTCGCGACCGCGCCCGATCGGAAGAACGCGTCGATCTCGCTCGCCACCGTCTGCGTCGCGGCCAGCGCGGCGTAGCCGGCCGACACGATCGCACCCCACACGATCGCGAGCAGGCCCGCTTTGTTCTCCGCGTCGGCACTCGCCGCGCTCCCGACACGCAGCACTTCGGCAGCCGCGACGCCTTCGGGATACGGCAGATCGGTCTGCACGACGAGCGCGCGCCGCAGCGGCACCGAGTACATCACGCCCAGGATCCCGCCGATCGCGCACACGCCGAACGATTGCCAGAACGGAAAGCCCGTCCACCACCCGACCATGATCAGGCCCGGCAGCACGAAGATGATCGACGAGAGCGTGCCGGCTGCCGAGGCCAGCGTCTGGACGATGTTGTTCTCGTAGATCGTCGTGTTGCGGAACGCGCGCAGCACGGCCATCGAGATCACCGCCGCCGGGATCGACGAGGCGAACGTCAAGCCGACCTTGAGTCCGAGATAGACGTTGGCCGCGGTGAAGACGAGCGTGATCGCGGCTCCGAGAACGATCCCGCGCCACGTCAGCTCGGCTCCCCGGCCGAGACCGGCGTGGGAAGACATCCCCGGCGTCTGCGCCGCCGCCGACGGGACCCCCTTCGGGTCTAGCTCGGGCTCATCAACGGCGCGTTGACCAGCGCAGCCAAGCCGTAGAGCGCCGAGCAGAGCGGGACGGCCACGCCGCTGCGTTCGCCCAACTCGACCACCGCGCCCAGCAGCGGGTCGAGCTCCAGCGGGCGGCCAGCCTCGAGGTCCTGCAGCATCGAGGTCTTGGTATCGCCGCGCGGGCTCACCGCGATACGCTGGTCGACGTCGATCACCGGCGCGTCACCGAGCGCGGCCGCGACCGCCAGACATTCGATCATCACCCCGCGGGCGAGCGCGAGCGCACGCGGCTGTTCCATGATGCGTCCCATCGTTGCCCGCGTCACCGCGCTGATCGGGTTGAAGGCGGCGTTGCCGAGCAGCTTCGCCCACACCTCGGCGCGCGGCGTCTCGCCGACCTCGACCCGAAAGCCGGCGCGCGTGAGGACGTCGGCGACCGACGCCAACCGTTCGTGCGCCGCCGGCGCGGCGGCACCGAGCACGATGCGATCGCCGTGCGTATGCTGCACCACGCCGGGTTCGGGGACGTTCGCCGCGACGTAGAGCGAGGCCGCGAGCGTGCGCTGGGCCGGGATCGCGCGGGCGAGCGCGCGCCCCGGATCGACCGACGCCAGCTCCCAGCCGTCCGCGACCGGATGGGCGATCGAGTACCACCACGGGATGCCGTTCTGCATCGACACGATGGTCGTCTGCGGCCCGCTCATCGCCGCGATCGCGGGCAAACTCGCCCGCAGTTGGTGCGCCTTCACCGTGAGCACCAGCACGTCGACCGCGCCGATGCGCGCCGGATCGGTCTCGGTGTCGAGCGCTAGGTGCGTTTGGCCGGAACCGTCGTGCAGCGTCAGCCCGGCGCTGCGCAGCGCCTCGGCCTGCGCGCCGCGCGCCAGCACCACCACGTCCCTGCCGGCCAGCGCCAAACGCGCGGCGACGTACGTTCCGATCGCCCCGGCACCCACGATTCCCCATCGCATCGACCAGGAGTCATGCCGAGCGTCCCGCTATTCCTGCGCATGTACGTGCCGAAAGCCTTCGCCGAACAGGACGCGGCGACGCTGCGCGAAGCGATCGAGAGGTATCCCCTCGCGACGCTGGTCAGCGCGTACGGCGGCGCGCTCGCGGCCAACCACCTGCCGATGCTCATCGACCCCGACCGCCCCGACGTCGTGCTCTGCCACGTCGCGCGCGCCAACGCGCTGTGGACGACGGTCGATGAACGCACACCGGCGCTGGCGATCTTCACCGGCCCCGACGCGTACATCTCACCCTCGTACTACCCCTCCAAGCGCGAGCACGGCCGGGTGGTGCCGACCTGGAACTACATCGCGGTCCACGTGTACGGCACGTTGCACGTTCGCGACGACGCCGAGGCCGTGCGCCGCATCGTCACGCTGCTCACGCACGCGCACGAACGCGCCCGCACGCCCGAGTGGCACGTCGAGGACGCGCCGCCGTCGTTCATCGATCAGCAGCTCGCCGCGATCGTCGGTCTGGAATTGCACGTCACGCAGGTCATCGGGAAATGGAAGCTCGGTCAGAACCGCGTCCCGGCCGACCGCGAAGCGGTCGAAGCGGCACTGGACGCCTCCGAGGTGCCGAGCGAACGCGCAACCGCCGCCGCGATGGCCGCGCTACGCGAAGGTGAGGACTGACCAGCTCGCGATCGTCGACTTGCACGTCTCCGGCGCCGTCGCGCCAACGTCGAGCACCGCACGATACACGAGTCGCCCCTCGAACGCACCGCTCGCCGAGATCACCGTGAAGGACGCGCCCGCCCGAATCGTCACCTCGCCGACGCGCAGGTCCCGGGGCACCACCGCTACCGGATCCGCGACGCCGTCCCATACCGTCTGCCACGTGCCGTCGGCGTGTTGCCCGTAGATGATGACCAGAACGGCGAAATCAGAGCAAGACGGGACGTGCGCCTCGATGACGATCGACGGGCGCAGGGGATACGCGAACAGTCGCGTTCCATCCACGAACAACGCCCTTGGTGCCGACGATCACGGCCTCCTCTCCACACCGCGCAGCAGATCGTCGGTGGCTTCCATGCTG
>JBEKAU010000079.1:0-8344 GCA_050015755.1 Vulcanimicrobiaceae bacterium
AGGGGCAGTCCGCGGTCGGCTACTCCTCGATCGACGGCTATGGCACGACCCCACGCGTGGGCATCATCGAGCCGCCGTTCCAGACCTTCACCCTCTCGATCAGCCACAGGCTCTGACGGTCTCAGCCGTCACGGCCACCCACGAGGCCCGCACGACGACGTGCGGGCCTCGTTCGTCTCGCGTCAGATGCGGAACAGCGCGACGAAGCGGTCGAGCAGCGCGCGCTTCCCGGTGATGCGCACGTGGCCGGCCGCGATCGCGGCGCGCGGGCTGAGTTCGCCGGCGAGCAGCTCGCGCAACACCTCGGTGCCGATGATGAGATCGGCACGCCCCGCGGGACCACGACCCATGGTGACCCGGCCGCCATGGACGTGCGCGTGGACGACGATCTCGTCGAGGTGCAGCTCGAAGGTCAGATCGTCGTCCCCGGCGGCCTCCGGCCGGAACGTCGTGCGCAGTGCCGAGGCGATCGAGTCTTCGGTCACGACTTCGCCTGCGCGTCGCTCGCCCAGGCGTTTTGCGCCCCAGCGACCGATCGCGACGATCGCGTCCTCCAACTCGCGGCCCGCACCCGTCATCTCGTAGACGACGCCGGCGGCCGGCCGCGGCAGCGGACGCCGCTGCACCAGACCGGATTCCTCGAGCGCCTTGAGGCGCGCCGTCAGCACGTTGCTGGGGATACCGGGCAGCCCGCGTTGCAGGTCGCTGAAGCGCTCGGGCCCGATCAGCAGGTCGCGCAGAATCAGCAACGCCCAGCGTTCGCCGACCACCTCGAGCGCGCGCGCGAAGCCACAATACTGGCCGTAGGCCCGGGTTGCCACGCCCCGATCGTAGCACGATCTTTCTTTTTTGCATAGTACTTGTTTTTAGCAAGTACTCTTTGCTAGCATCGGGCCGTATCGATCCGCCGGCACGAGGGAGAAACCATGGCCCACCCGATCGTTCACTTCGAAATCGTCAGCCCGCAGGCGGCGGCGCTGCGCCACTTCTATCACGAGGTCTTCGGCTGGGCGTTCGCCGACGCGACGCCGAGTGACACGCTCCCGAGCTATACGCTCGCGACACTGGACGAACGCCCCCCGGGGCTTCAAGTCAACTGCGGTATCGGCGCGGCGCCCAACGGCTACGGTGGTCACCTGACGGTCTACGTCGGCGTCGACGACGTCGCCGCGACGCTCGCGGTCGTCGAGCGCGCCGGCGGCACGACGATGATGGGACCGGACGAGGTGCCCGGGATGGGCGGCATGACGATCGCGCTCTTCACCGATCCGGCCGGCAACGTCGTCGGCCTCCACCACCAGCCTACAGCCGGCGTCTGATCGCGTACTCCCGGCGCGCCGAGCGCAATTCGGGCAAACGCAGCTCGATCCAGTTCAACAGCGCGGTCACCTGCCGGCATCCTTCGCGACCCAGTGGCGTGAGCGCGTAGACGACGTGCGGCGGAACGACCGGGTAGCTCGTGCGCGTCACCAATCCGTCGCGCTCGAGCTCCCGCAGCGTCTGCGCGAGCATCTTCTCGGAGATGCCCTGGATCGCGTCGCGGATTTCCGAATAACGCTGCTCACCGCTGCCGAGCCGACGCAGCACCAGCGAGGCCCATTTCGTTGCAAGATTGCTGAGCACGTCGCGCGCGATGCAGCGTGCGCTATTGCAGTTGCCGACCGCGTCGACGTCCTGCTCGTCCTCGCGCATGACTGCCATGGCTCTCTATTGGTTAGCTAAGGGCGTCGCCCCTGCGATCCGCTCCTGGCCGCTCTCCACCATGTGCTCGGTCGCACCGTTACCGACCCGAGGTGGGGATGCGCCGCCCCCCCAGCCGAATCTCCAGGTAGGATGGGCTTCCCCATGCGTGCTGTTCGCGTCTCTCTCGGGGTCCTGGCGATTGGGTTTCCGCTCCTGGGCACCCCGCCGCCCGCGTGTGCCGCGCTCGCGCCGGTCGTCGAGCGCTATTCCTCGGCGCTCGCCTCGGTCAAGGCGCCGCTCTCCCCCAGCGCGCGGGAAAACATGGCCGAGCGGCTGCTGCTGCTCTCATCCTACTATCAAATCGATCCGCGGCTGCTGCTCGCGATCGTGACCGTCGAGTCGAGCTGGCATGCCGGCGCCGTCTCATCGGCCGGCGCACTCGGCTACGGCCAGCTCATGCCCGCCACCGCCGCGCACCTCCAGGTGCAGGCGCTCGAGCCCTATGAGAACCTCGACGGCACCGCGCGCTACCTGCGTCGCATGATGATGCACTTCGCCGCGGCCGATCCGACGACGCGCGTGCAGCTCGCCGTCGCCTCGTACAACGCCGGCCCGCAGGCCGTCGACCGTTACGGCGGCGTGCCGCCGTACGCGCAGACGCGTCTGTACGTCCACCGCGTCCTGGCCCAATTGCAGCATTTCTCGACGATCCTCGACGCCCCGTCGACCGCCGCGATCACGTCCTTGGTCGCCCGCAGCGCGGACACGCCGCGGGCCGCTCACCCGCACCCGCGGCAACTCGCGCGCGCGCACGCCGTACCGGCCGCAGCGGTACCGCCATCCTCGCAGATCGCGCTCACCGTCGTCCGGCCGCGCGCGTTCAGCGGCGCCGCCCGCACGATGATCGACGCCGCCGCCACGCACACCAAGGCCATCACCCTCGCGCAAGACCCGACGAGCGTGCGTTACGAGCCGTCACACTCGTTCGTCGCGCGCCTATTCGGCATCCGCCACCGCGTCGTCGACCCGGCGCCCGCCCTCATCACCGCGCCGACGGTCTGGTAGCGCCGAGTCCTCAGCGGTCATACTCGGTGTCCGCTTCGAATGGAGTCGGATCCCGAAGCACGCGATAGGGTTCCGGGACGAGCGCCAGGGCACGTTCCGACAACCACATCCGATCGACGTGCAGCGTGTCACGAATCCGCACGACGACGGCTTGCGCGGGATCGACGTCGGGACACATCGCGAGCGCCGCAGCCAACGCCGTCTCCGCATCGGGCATCACCATCGGCATACGCGCGTTCCCCGCGGTGGTGGTAGTCAGCGCGTTGAGGTACGTCGCGACCGGATCCCATGCGCCGGCGAGCCGCTCGGTGACGACGTCGGCTAAGCCGACACCGTTGCCGTTGCCTTCGTGTTCGTCGGCCATTGCAAGGTAGACGAGCCGGGTGACGTCGGGGCCCCCGCTCGCGGCCGACGTCGGAAAGCGTCCGGTCACGTTCGGGTCGGCGCCGGTGCCGCTCACGCTCTTGCCGACGCGGTCGACCACCAGCACGTCGATCGTCTGCAGCGGCAACGTCGGCAGATTCGCCCGCGCCTCTGCCAGGAGCGCCGGTTCGCGCTCGAGCAGCGCATGCGCCGGCACCGCTTCGACCCGGCACGGCTCGTCATCGGCGTTCTCGATGATCGCAAGGGCGAAGGCGACGTTCGCTCGCTCCAGGACGACCGCCGCGACGGCCGGGATCGCGCGCCCGATCGCCGCCCATCCGCGGGCGTGGACGGCCCGCGCACCGTCTCGCTTCCCGAGGCCGATGGCCAGCATCTTCGTCGGGCCGCTCTCGATCGACGCGCGAAACGAGGTATGCGGCTTGACGCGATTCACGACGACGATCGCATCCGCCGCGGCCGCACGCGCGTCCAGGAACACCGCGGTACCGTCGGCGGCCGTGCCCAGCTGCACCGTATCCATTGTCGCGATGATCGGCGCGTCGACTGTGCGTTCGGTCACGCCGAGATGCGCCAACACGTCGGCTTGACCCTCCGCCGTCGCCGCGCCATGCGATCCCATCGCCGGCACGACGAACGGACGGGCACCTGCGCCGCGCAACGCACGCACGAGCGCCGCGACGACCTCGCCCAGGCGAGCGATACCGCGGCTGCCGACGCCGATCGCCACATCGCCGCTGGGGATGGTGACGCCGGCCAGCGCGCTCTCCACCGCGGCGCCCACGTCGGAGAGCGCCGGCGGTGTGCGCATCTCGCGCGCGATGAGCGCCATGGCGGGCAGGCACGCTCCGGCGAGCGCTTCTCGAAGGCGGCGCTCCCGCTCGGCCGACGTTCGGCCGCTCAACCTGCAGCGCGAACGATGCGATCCACGAACGGCGCGCCGATCCGCTGCCGCAGTTCGTCGTAGACCGGCATCATCGCGTGCTTGAACGCCTCGTGGTCGACTGCGACCACCTCGTCGCCGCGAGAACGCAGCGTGCTCAACGCCTGCTTCTCGTAGGTCCGATACAAGTCTCGCGTGTAGCCGAGCGTCTCGTGTCCAGCGTCTTGAATCGCGCGCTGCTGCTCTGCGGGCAGGGTGTCGAACTTCGACTTGCTCATGATGATCGGCGCCGGATTGTAGAGGTGCCGTGTGAGCGAAAGGTACTTGAGTACCTCTTCATACTTGAGCGAAATCACGGTTGCCGCCGGAATGTCGAGCCCGACCACCACTTTTTGCTGCAGCGCAAGATATGCCTCCGAGATGTCGATCACGACCGGAACCGCTCCCAGGGCTTTGATGATCGCCACGTACAAGGGCCCCGCCTGGATGCGGATCTTCATGCCTCGCATATCGGCCGGCTTGGTGACGCGATCCGAGACGAACTCGAACTGGCGCCATCCGTTCCATCCCCACTCGACGACGACGATGCCGTGTTTCGTAAACTCGTCGGCGAGGTCGCGGCCGATGTCGCCATCGAGGACCCGCTCCGCGTCGGTGTCGGTCGCGAAGAGAAAAGGCAGGTCGAGTGCCTGCACGTGCGGCACGATCGGCTCGAGCCAAGCCGTCGTATTCAAGGTGAAATCGATCACCCCGTTCTGAACACCGGAGATGCTAGCCGATTGCGATCCCAACGTGCCGCTGTAGAAGATTTGGACGTCGAGCGCGCCGCCGGTCTTCTTCTTGACGAGGTCGGAGAAGTACCTCGCGGTCACCGACATCGGGTCGTCGGGTCCGACCGGCAGGGTCATCTTCAACGGCGTCGCGGCGCGGGCGAGCAATGGGGTCGCAAAGCCGGTTGCGACCGCGCCGGTCGCGAGGCCGCTGAGAAACGCGTCGCGGCGCATCAGGCGGACGCTCCGGCGTGGGCGAATTCCGCAATCGGGACCCGGCGCAACGTGCGCTTCTCGTTTGGATCGAAGTTCGTGCGAGCGTGCTGCAGCGAGCGGTTGTCCCAGATGATCAAGTCTTTGGCTTTCCAGGCGTGCTGGTAGATCACGCGCGGGTCGCGCACGTACTGCAGCAGTTCGGTCAGCAGCTGCTCGCTCTGAACTCGCTCGAGCCCAACGATCTCCAGCGTGCTCAGTTCCGTCACCAGCAGCACCGCGTTCTTCGTCTCGGGGTTGGTCCACGCGACCGGGTGCACCGCCTGCACCGAATTCTCAGTCAACAGCTCGTGGGTAAACCGCTGACTGCCGTAGTTGACGCCGTAGTCGTAGACATGTCGCGCTTGCAGCGTCGCGACCCGGCTCTTGAGCTCCGCGGGAAGCAGCTCATAGGCCTTCTCGCCGTTGGAGAAGACCGTATCGCCACCCTTCGAGGGCACTTCGAGAGCATACAGCGCGATCGCTTTCATGATGTCGGCGTAGAACACGTGATCGAGATGGAAGAGGAGCTCACCGTTGGGAAACGCCCCGCCCTCGACCGCGTTCGAGATGTGCATGTAGTCACGCGCATGGCGCATGTTTCCGCCCTGATGTGAAACCGGCCCGAAGTGCGTGGCGAACGCGATCTCCTGCTCAGGCGTGAGCTCCTGATCGCGAAACAGGAGCAGATGAGACTCGCGCCAGGCGCGTTCGACGATTTCCCAGGTGCTCGTGTCGAGCGGCTCGCGCAGGTCGAGCCCGACGATCTCGGCGCCCAAGGCCGGCGAAAGGGGACGAACGGTTATGGACATGACGGAGTCTCCTTCATGGATAGGCTTCGAGATCGGCGATCGTCCACCGCCGCGCGGGCGATCAGGGTGCGCCGGAGATGACGGCGATGTCGGCGGTCGAAATCGGCACGACCGTGCTGAAAGCGCAGGTTGTCCCAGAGCACGAAGTCACCGCGGCGCCACGCGTGCGCGTAGACGACCGCCGGATCGGCGATCGCGGCGGAAAGCTCGAGCACCAGCTCCTTCGCCGGCTCGGCCTCCATCCCGATGATGCGGTCGAAGTGTCGCGGGCTCAGGAACAGCAACTCCTCGCCGGTCACCGGATGTCGCAGGACCATCGGGTGCGTCGCGCTCGGCAGTCCGGGGCGCGGATCCGGACCCGGCATCGGCACCTGTTTCGAGAGATCGGGCCAACTGTGCACGACGTGCAGGTCACGGATTCGCTCGCACAGGGCTGCCGGCAGGGACCGATACGCGAGGCTCACGTTGGCGAACAGCGTCTCGCCGCCGGCGCCCTCGGGAGGCACCTCGAGACCGTAGAGGATCAGCCCGGCGAGCGGCTCGGGCTCGAACGAGTCGTCGAGATGAAAGCCCAAGCCGCCGTACGGATTGACACCGTCGGCCGCAACGTTCGAGACGTAGCTGTGGGCCTCGTCGTCGTGCTTCTTGTTGCGAGCAATCGACCCGAAGATTTCCGCCGCGCGCAGTTGCTCAGCATCGTCGAGCTCCTGCGCCCGGAAGACGAGGACGCCATGCTCACGCCACGCGGCGCGCAGGCGTCCGTGCATCTCCTCGGAAAGGGGCTCGGCGAGATCGACGCCGAGCACCTCGGTGCCACCGACGGGTGACAGCGGACGCAGCCGCACGGCTACCGCGTCGCGACCTCGCCGCGCAAGCGGCGATCGACCGCCTCGACGGCGACGCGGTAGTCGTTCGGGACGACGCCACCGAAGTGTTCCTTCAGACGCATATCGGCAACGCGTTGCAGCATCTCCGAGGTTCGACGCGTCATGAATGGCTCGAGTCCAACTTCCTCGCAGGCTTCCGCGGACATCGCGGCCTCTTCAGCTCGACGCTCGGCGTGGATCACGTCGGTGCGCAGGAGAAATTCGATCGACTCACGGTAGGGACGCGCATCCATCGTCTCGGCGATCGAGTCGAAGACCAGATCTTGGATGCCGTGCCGCGCGCTGCACAACGCACACTCGACGAGCAGCGCCTCCATGCCCTTCATCACGATCGAGCGGACGATCTTGATTCCCGACCCGTCACCGAGCGTGGGGCTCACCGCCTCGATACGCATCCCCCACGGCACGAAGACGTCGCGGAATGTCTGGGCCGCCGGCCCGCTCGCCTTGATGATGACGCGATAGCCGTGATCGAGCGGCGAGCTCATGATACCGCCGTCACCGACGCGCGCGCCGCTTCGCCGCAGCGTCTCGCCGACGCGACGCTTGACGGCGGGCGTCGCCGAGCCGATGTCGACGTAGACGTGCCGTTCGCCGAGGTCGCCGGCGATTTGCTCAGCGGCGACGACGCACTCGCTCCCTGGCACCGCGACGATGAGATAATCCGCCTTCTCGGCCAGCTCGCGCGGCGAGTGCACGAGCGTGACGCCCGCGCGCTCGGCGCGGCTGCGGATCAGCTCGCTGAACGGCCCCTCGAAGGCTGCGATGTCGTAAGCGACAACGTGTTCGAGCCCCTCTCCGCGCAACCCTGAGCCGATCCCGTCGCCGACCTCCCCGTATCCGACGATCCCGAGTCGAACCTGCTTGCGATCGTTTGCCATGTTGATTCCTTTCCTACGCGGTGTCAGCTCGTGGCCGCGGCGAGCAACTTGGGGACGACGGGGCCATAGCGGTCTTTGAACTCGGCATACACCGGCTCCATCGCGCTGCGGAACGCGTTGCGGTCGGGTTGCGTGACCGACACGCCGTTGCTGGTCGCAAACGCAAGTGCGTCGCGATCCATCCGCCCGGCGAGGTCCAGCCACTCCGCCGATGCCTGGGCGCCGGCAGCGAGCACTGCCGCTCGATCTTCCGGCGCCATGGCGTCGAGTTTCGGCTTGCTGGCAATGACGGCAGTCGCGTTGTAAACGTGCCGGGTCAGCGCAATGTGCTTGGCGACCTCATATGCTTTGAACGCGATGAAGGACTGTACGGGGATTTCCAAGCCGTCGATACTCTTCTGCTGCAGCCCGAGATAGAGATCGCCCGCATCCATGACCACCGGGACGGCGCCCACCGCCTTGAACATCGCGGCGTAGATCGGGCTCGATTGGATGCGGATCTTCATGCCGGCCACATCGCCAACCATGTGGATCGGACGCTCGACGGTCTCGATGTTGCGCCAACCGTTTTGCGCCCATCCGAGCAGCACCACGTTCTTCGCCGCCATGTCGTCGGCGAGGATGCGACCCACGTCTCCCGCGAGCACTTTCTGCGCCGCGTCTTTGTCCTTGAAGATGAAGGGCAGGTCGAGTGCGCCGACGCTCGGCACACACGAACTGATGTACGCGC
>JBEKAU010000080.1:0-8313 GCA_050015755.1 Vulcanimicrobiaceae bacterium
TCGGCTCGCTCGACCAGGATGCGCTCTTCTACACCGCCAGCCGTGGCATCGCACGCCACGATGCGGTCCGCATGGTCGCGCTCGCGTTCTTCGAACCGGCGATCGCGCGCTTCCCCGGCGAGGCGCTGCGCGAAGAGATTCGCACCGCGCTCGACGAGAAGATCGACGCCGCAACGGAGATCGACGCATGATCGCGACGATCGACCGGGCCAAGCAGGACCAGATCGTCGCCGACTTTCCGATCCTCGCCAAGCCGACCTCGCGCGGCAAGCGGCTCGTCTACCTCGACTCGGCGGCCAGCTCGCAGAAGCCGCGCGCCGTCATCGACGCGCTCGTGCACTACTACGAGAACGACAACGCCAACATCCACCGTGGCGTCTACGAACTCGCCTCGCGCGCGACCGACGCCTTCGAAGCGGCCCGCGCCAAGGTGGCGCGCTTCGTCAACGCCGCCGACACGGCCGAGATCATCTGGACGCGCAACACGACCGAGTCGATCAACCTGGTCTCGTTCTCGTGGGGCCTGCAGAACCTCGGCCCCGGCGATGCGATTCTGACCACGCAGGTCGAGCACCACTCGAACCTGGTCCCTTGGCAGCTCCTGGCCGCCAAGACCGGCGCCGCGCTGCGCTTCATTCCGGCCGATGACGCCGGTAATCTCATCCTCGACCAGCTCGACGTGCTGCTCGACGGCGTGAAGCTGGTCGCGCTCGCGCACGTCTCCAACACGCTCGGCTCGATCGCGCCGCTCGAGACCATCATCGAGCACGCGCACGCGGCCGGCGCGCTCGTCCTGGTCGACGCCGCGCAGTCGGTGCCGCACTTCGCGGTCGACGTGCAGGCCCTCGACGTCGACTTCCTCGCCGCCAGCGGCCACAAGATGTGCGGTCCGACCGGGATCGGCTTCCTGTACGGTAAGCGCGCGCTGCTCGACGCGATGCCGCCGTTCCTGACCGGCGGCGACATGATCAAGCGCGTCTCCTACGAGACGACCTCGTACAACGAACTGCCGTGGAAGTTCGAGGCCGGCACCTCGAACATCGCCGACGCCATCGCGCTCGGCGCCGCCGTCGACTACCTGAGCGGCGTGGGGATGGACTGGATTCGCGAGCACGAGATCGCCCTGACGGCGTACGCGCTCGACCGCCTGCGCACGCTCGAGCCGCGCGGCCTGCAGATCTACGGCCCGCCGCGCGCGCAAGACCGCGGCGGCGTCATCTCGTTCAACTTCGCCGACGTCCACGCCCACGATCTGGCCTCGCTGCTCGATCTGGACGGCGTGTGCGTGCGCGCCGGCCACCACTGCACGATGCCGCTCATGGAAAAAATGGGCTGGCCGGCGACCGCCCGCGCCTCGTTCTACCTCTACAACACCGAAGCCGACGTCGACGCCCTGATCGCCGCAATCGAACACGCCGCGGACGTGTTCAAGATAGCGTAAGAGATCATGGTGGCAGACCGAGCGCAGAACAATCAAACCCAAGCCGCAACGTTGTTGCGAGGTCCCTTCGGGGGCCCCGCGATGCGACGCATCGTGGGGGGCGCGGAGCCAGGGGCGGAGCGCCGTTAAAATGGACGATTTCTACAAAGAGTATATTCTCGACCACTATCGCAATCCGCGGAACTTCGGGCACCTGGAAGCGCCGACGGCGAAGGCCGAGGATCTCAATCCGCTGTGCGGCGACACGATCACCATGGAGCTGGCGGTCGGCGACGACGGCAAGGTGACCGACGTGAAGTTCAGCGGGCGCGGGTGCGCGATCTCGCAGGCCTCGGCGTCGATGCTGACCGAGTCGATCAAAGGGATGCCGCTCGAAGAGGTCGCCCAGCTCTCGCAGGAGGCGGTCCTCGAGAACGTCGGCATCGGGATCAGCCCGGCCCGCATGAAGTGCGCGATGCTCGGCCTCAAGGTCCTCAAGAGCGCCGCCCTCGGCGAAATCGCTTCCTGGCCCGACGAGAAGCCCTGAGTCAGCGCCGCCGGCGTTAGACTGCCGGCGTGCGGATGTGCTCCGGGCGCGGACCGATACCGACGAAATACGCCGGCAGGTACCGCACCCACGGGATGTCGGTGAGCAGGCGCAGCAGCAGCGGCGCGGCCTCGAGCTCCTTCGTGTCGAGCGTGCGCGTGAGGACCGTCTTGTGGATGAAGACCTGGACGGTTTGGATCACCTTGGTCGGGAACTCACGGCGACGCTGCACCGTCTGCAACTCCTCGAACGTCGGCACGCCGCGGCGCAGCGGTTCGTAGAGCAGGTTCGCGGTCGCGACCGCATCTTGAATCGCAAGGTTGATGCCGACCCCGCCCACCGGCGACATCGCGTGCGCGGCGTCGCCGATGCACAGCAGTCCCGGCTTCGCCCACGCACGCAAGCGGTCGACGGACACCGTGAGCAGTTTGACCTGATCCCAATCGGTCAGCTCGTCGACGCGGTCGGCAAGGAACGGCGCCAGGCGGACGATGTCGGCGCGCAACGCGGGTAAGCCGGCCGCCTTCACCGCGTCGAAGCCGCCCTTACGGATCACGAAGGCGCATTGGTAGTAGTCGCCGCGCGGGATCGCGACCAACATGCCGCCCGGCCCGATGTTGCCGAAGTCCGCGCCGGGATCGCCGCCGTGACGCGAAAGCCGCATCCACAGCACGTCGATCGGCGCCCCGAGGTCATCGACCGCGAACCGAGCGCGCGCACGCAACGTCGAGGCGCGGCCGTCGGCGGCCACGACGAGATCGGCATGCACCACGCGTTCGCCCTCGGGCGTGCGCACCCGCACGCCGGCGACGTGGTCGCCGTAATAGACGACGTCGACCGCCTCCGCCTCCATCGCCAGGTGGAACGCCGGGAGGCTCTTCGCTTGCGTCGCCAAGAAATTGAGGAAGTCCCACTGCGGCATCAGCGCGACGAACTTGCACGGACCCGGGACGTGCCGCATGTCGACGACCTGCAGCCGGGTCGTGCCGACACGCGCGGAGAGCGTGCGCAGCTCGTCGTGCGGCTGCGCGAGGAACGCGTCGAGCAAGCCCAGCTCGTCCATGAGCGTCATCGTCGAGGGGTGGATCGTATCGCCCCGAAAGTCGCGAAAGAAGTCGGCGTGCTTCTCGAGCACCAACGTCTGGATGCCGGCGCGAGCAAGCAGAAAGCCGAGCATCATCCCGGCGGGGCCACCGCCGGCGATGCAACACTGCACGCGTTCGGGAACATCGCTCATGATCGGTATGTACCCGGGACGAACCCGGCGCGCCGCCAACGAGCGCGTTCCGCCGGCTGAATCAGCGCATCGATCAGCGCCCGCGCCTCACGGGGATGCGCGGCGTGCGCGGAGATCGCCGCGACGTAGGTGTTGTAACTCTGCAGCGCGGCAGGCAGAGGGCCAACCAGCGTGACCCCCGGAACCGCGACGATTTCGCTGACGTTTTGGATCACGACGCTCGCGCGTCCCTGCGCGACCAACGTACCGCCGAAGCCGCTCTCGACCAGCACCGTCTTGTGCCGCAGCGCGTCGGTGAGACCGAGCCGCGCGATCAGGCGCCGGACCTGTGCGCCGCTCGACGACGTCGCCGGATCGGCATAGGTGATCGCGCGCGCGGCGAGCAGCGTGTGCCGGAAGGCCGCGACCGTCGAAATGTCGGGCAGCGGCGCGCCGCTGCGCACACCGACACCGATCGAGGTCGTCCCGAGCGCCCTCGCGCTGCCGGCTGCGATCGTGCCGCTGCGCTCGAGGCTGCGCAGCACGGGCGCCGAGACGATGACGACATCGGTCGGCGTACCGGCGACGAAGGCACGCCGCACCTTCCCGACCTGCCCGAACGTCACGTGCACCTGATCGCCCGTGCGACGTTCGAACGCGCCGACGATCGGCTGCAGCGGTGCTTGGACCGCGCCTCCGCTCAAGACGTGCAGGACGACGATCGCGGCGATGAGCATGTCGGCCGCTTCGCCCGGCAGGATGCCGGCGCCCGCCACGCGGACCACTCCGCGTGTTCGCTCTGCTCGCGGTACGCGTCGCCTTCGCGATCCTGCTCGACGCGCTTGCGTTCGTCGTCTGGGATGTCGGCACACGCCCGCCCCTGACGCTGGCCTCCGACGTGCGCCGTGCGTTTGCAGCACGGCGCGGCCTGCTCGCCGGGACGCTCCGCTTCGCGTGCGGCTTGGCACTGGTCATGTTGGCCGCACTCGTCGTCGGGCCGGCGATGCCGGACCGCCGCACCTTCACCCTGACCGAGACGGCGATGCTCGTCGCGGCCCTCCTCGTCGAGCAGCTGATCGGCCCCGACCTGCGCCGGAAGCGGACGCCTTAGAGGTCGCGGGCGCCTTCGATGCAGACGTTCTGGATGTCGTAGGCGCGTTCGAGGACGATCTTCGGGCCGTGCGGCGTCGTAATCGTGAGCCAGATCGGGCGCGAGCCGTTTTCCACCTGGTTCGTCACGACGACACGTGTCATCGTGACGTAGTCGCCGTCCAACCCCAGCGCCTTCGCCGTGTTCGGCATGTGGAGCTGCTGGCTGGGCCAATAGGCGAATGCACCGCCGACTGCATGGATCGTCTTGGAGAGGACCGGGTCGCCCGGATACGGCTGGCCGCGGACTTCGTCATCGGTCGAGGCGACGATCGATTCGATCGCGGTCTGCTTCACCGCGCGGTTCTCGCAGTCGGCATGGACGGTGAGCGGCATTTGCAGCCGCGGCACGTTGGGCGAGCAGGCCGCCAACGCCAGCAAGACGAGCACGGGGAACGAACGGAACGATGCGCAGGTCACGACTCGCCAAACTTCGGGTGTGGCCCAAAATGTCCGCTGCCCGGCTCAGCGTGGCCTTGCGACCTCCTGCACCGCACGGCGACAATAGCGGCATGCCGTTCACGCCTCCTCTCCCCATCGCGAACTCTGCGCTGCTCGTCATCGACGTCCAAGATTCGTTCACCGTCCCGGAACGCTGGGCACGCCGCGGCAACCCGTCGTTTGAAGCGAACCTGCTCACGCTGATCGCCGCCTACCGCGCGAAGCGGCTCCCCATCATCTTCTTCCTCCACAGCGACACCGACGAGCATTTCTCGACGACGAGTCCGCTGTACAAAGTCATGGACTTCGTCGGCCTACGCCCCGAGGACACGCTGCTCCACAAGACCTCGCGCAACTGCTTCACCACCACCGATCTCGAGCGCCGGCTGACGCAAGACGGGGTGCGCCGACTCGTCGTCACCGGCATCCAAACCGAGCAGTGCTGCGAGACGACGGCACGCGTCGGCGCCGACCTCGGCTACGACGTCGACTTCGTCACCGAGGCGACGCTGACGTTCCCCATCGCGCTCGTCCCGGGCGAACGCGAGGGTGAGCTCGGCGTCGACGCGGTGGTCGAGCGGACGGAGTACGCGCTGCGGCGCCGCTTCGCGCGCATCGCGCGCGTGGATGACATCGTCGCCGAAGTCGCTTAAGATGCGGGCATGCCGCGCGTCGTCTTCCTGATCCCCGACCGGGTCGAGCTGTTCGACCTAGCCGGCCCGCTCCAAGTCTTTCACGAGGCGAACGCGCTGGGCGCCGGGTACGAGGTCGTCTTCGCGGCGAGCGCACGTACGATCGCGAGCGAACAGGGCGTCACCATCGCCAAGCTGGTGAAGTTGCCGCGGTTACGCGCGGGCGACCTCGCGATCGTACCCGGCTCGCGCGTGCTGCGCCGCGGGACTCCCGAGCAGCCGGAGCTGGTCGCGTGGGTGCGCGATGGGTACGCGCGGGGCGCGACGATCGCGTCGGTGTGCGTCGGTGCGTTCTTGCTCGGCCGCGCTGGTCTGCTCGACGAGCGCGAATGCACGACGCACTGGAAGCACGTCGCCGAGCTGCGCTCGCGTTTCCCGCGGGCGCGCGTCCTGGACGACCGCCTCTACGTGCGCGACGGAACGATCGTCACCAGCGCCGGCGTGGCCTCGGGGGTCGACCTCGCGCTGGCACTGGTCGAAGCGCAGGCCGGCCCGCGCGTCGCCGCGGCCGTCGCGCGCGAGATGGTCATCCACGTGCGCCGCCCGGGCGCCGACTCGCAGCTGAGCGCGTTCGTCGAGTATCGTGACCACCTCGACGCGGCGGTGCACCACGTGCAGGATTGGATCATCAACCACCCCAGCGACCGCCACACGCTGGACGACCTCGCCGGCGTCGCGCAGCTCAGCCGTCGCCATTTGAGCCGCACGTTTCGCGCCGCCACCGGGCTGAGCATCGCGCAGTATCACCAGCGCATCCGGCTCGCGCACGCGCGGGCGCTCTTGCCGAACCGCCGTCTCACCGTCGAGGAGATCGCGGAGCGTTGCGGATGGGGGGACGCGCGCCACCTGCGGCGCGCCTGGCGCGCCGCCTTCGGGACGAGTCCGGCCGACGACCGGCGCTGATCAGCCGCCGACCGACGACGCCTTCACCAACGCCGCGTGCGTCGCCGGATCGGTCGCGATCACGACGTCGAACGCGTCGACCTGCACGTTGACGGGCAGCGGGATGAGCTTGATGCTCACCGTCCCTTCGGCCCGCAGCGTGAGGGTAAACGCGAACCGCTCGGGCACACCGTTCGGGCCGGCCGGCTCGGTGCGGCAGTCGTTGATCTGATAGACGACGTTGAGGTTGCCGATCCCGGCGACCGTCATCGTCTGCCCGTTCGCGACCGGACACGACGCTGTTTGGCCGAGCGGACCGGTGCCGACGACGGACAACCCACTCGGAACCGTGCCGCCGTCTGCCAAAGAAACGCTGGTGCTGACCAGCGGGATGTGCGCACCGAAGATCCGCAGACCAGTCGGGTGCGGTCCGAAAACGAGCTGAGACACGAAACCACCTCGCAGATTCGAGCGAACAGAGCGTGAGCGGCAGTGCGCGCCGACGACCGTCGCTTCCTCTACCGGTTCAGCCGAGGTGTCCCGACGTCCGCTCCAACAGCGCCCAGGCCTGATCACCGAAGCGGCCCTTCCACTTGCCGTAGAAGCCCGAGCTCGCGAGCCGGGCCCGGAACCCTGCGGTGTCGGGATGTACGATCGTCATCCCTTGGCGCGCCAGCTTGTCGGCCAGCGCGTCGTTGAGCCGTGCGGTGTCGCCACGTTGGAGCAACGCGAAGTGCGTCAAGGTGTGGTCGACGATCCGCTGCACGTCGGGCGGCAAGGCGTTCCACGCGTCCTGATTGCCGAGCAGATGATAGGCGGACCACATGTGGTTGCTGACGCTCAGGTACTTTTGCACCTCGAACAACCGCGCGGTCTCGACGATCGCGAACGGGTTCTCCTGGCCGTCGAAGACCTTCGTCTGCAGCGCGGTGTAGACTTCGCTGAAGTTGAGCGGCCCCGGCGAGGCGCCCAGCGACTTGAACAGATCGACCCACAGCTCACCGGCCGGCGTGCGAATCTTGAACCCGGCCAGGTCGGCGGCGGTGCGGATGGGACGCGTCGACGCGGTGATCTGGCGCATCCCGTTCTCCCACATCTTGGGATGCACGTAGAGGCCGGCGGCGCGGATCTGCCCGCGCACATCATCGCCCAGCGCGCCATCCATCGCGCGAAATGCCTCGGCTGAATCGCGAAACGCGAAGCCGATCGCCTGGATCGCCGCGATCGGGACCACCGCCTGCAAGATGCCGCCGTCGAGGGTGAAGAACTGCACGGCGCCCGAGCGCAACTGTTGCAGCACCGCGGTGTCGCCGCCGAGCACGTTGTTGGGGAAGACCTGCACGTCGAGGCGGCCGCCGGTCTGCGCCCGCACCGCGTCCCAGCACTCGTGCATGCGCACGTTGAGGGGATGCTCGATCGGCAGATTGCTGGCGTACTTGTACGTCCACTGCGCAGCGCGGGCGGGCCGCGCGACGACCGCGATCGAGGCCAGCGCCGCCGCGGAGGCGGCGACGAAACGGGCACGCGAGCTTGTCGGAATGGTCGCCATGGACGCGTCCTTCGGCATCAGTCCAGCATCAGTCCGCCGTCGACGGTCAGTGTTTCGCCCTCGACGAACGAGGCCCGCGGCGAGAGGAGCCACACGATCGCCTCGGCGATCTCGCGCGGTTCGGCGATCCGTCCCAGCAGCGCGGCGTCCTCCATCCGTGCGCGATGCGCGCCGTCGGCCATCGGTTCGCGCAGCATCGGCGTCGCGGTGACGCCCGGGGCGACGCAGTTGACGGCGATGCCGAGCGGGGCCAGAGATCGGGCGGCGTTGCGCGTGAGCGCGAGGACCGCCCCTTTGCTGGCGGCATACGCAGCGGTCCCGGACAGACCGCCGCCGCGCTTGCCGGCGACGCTCGCGACCGTGCAGATCCGGCCGCCGGGCCGCATCCGCCGCGCCGCTTCCCGCACACAGAGGAAC